>JAJZZW010000123.1 GCA_021797385.1 Thermoplasmata archaeon
ATAGAGTCAACGATCATTATGTATGACAACGTGCATAAGTATATGTATTTTGCGCTATCAATAATATGTAATAGTTTAAAATTGATTTAAATAATAGCTCTAAAAAATATATCCAATAATACATTCTACCCATAGAATGATACACCAAAGATAAAAGCAGTAGAAATAAATATAGTTATAGACGCTACTTTGGATTCCTGAATAAGGCACATCTATTTTTTGAAGTTACCATGATAAGCATAAATATATGATAAATAGGAACAAAGAAATAGCAGGTTTATAAATGATATGGATAAAACATTTAAAAGATGATAGACTATTATGAACATGAACTATATAGAATCACATTTCGAAAACATGCTTTCAGGCAAAAAGGTTATCATTGCAAGCTGTGAAAGTATTACAATATATAGAATTCCTGATTTGATAAGGGATATAAAGCGGGAAGGGGCTACGGCTGTCTCGGTGATGAGCAATTCGGCTGTTGCAATGATAGGAAAAACCATCATGGAATGGGCAACCGGGAATCCGGTTGTTACAGAAATTACAGGAAACATAGAGCATATATCTATGTTTGACAAAAATACTATACTCCTTGTGGCACCGGCATCCTATAATACCATTGGAAAAATGGCAAAGGGTATTTCAGACAGTCTACCATCACTATTTTTTTCCTATGCTCTGGGCCATGGAAATAAAATTGTGGTTGTTCCCGCCATGCACAGGGATATGATGGAAAACCCTGTCAATAAGGAAAATATCGAAATTCTTAAAAAGCATGGTGTCCTTGTTGTGGACCCTGAATACGACGAGACAAAGGCAAAAATAGCGGACAATGACAGAATCATAGATCACCTGTGCAGAGCAGTTTACGGTGATGAGCTCAATGGAAAGAAAGTGCTTATAATATCTGGAAGAAGTGAGCTTTCAATAGATCCGGTAAGAGTAATAACCAACAGATCTTCAGGATATACAGGTTACTGGATGGCAAGGAATGCATTCAGGCTAGGGGTATCAGTCATAACCTATGTTGGAAACTCACAGTATAGCATACCATTATATGTAACTTATATGGAGAAATTTAACCTCAGAGAAATCATAATAGAAATAAATACATATATAACCATCGAAAAATATGATTATATACTGATGCCAATGGCTTTAATGGATTTTGATACCAAAGAGAATAAAACAAAACTTGATAGTGGATCGGAACAGAACATCCTGTTGACCCCAAGGCCGAAGGTCCGGGATAGAATCAGGGATATGGCGCCCGGGGCACTGATGGTACTGTTCAATCTTGACAGTGAAAAATCATTCGATAAGAAAAAATTTGAGAAATCAGATCCGGACTTAATAGTACTAAACAGCTTCAAGAAATCACCCTTCGGTGAAACCGATAATGATTACACAATCATTACAGGTGATAAAAAAGATGAATTCAAAAATATGAATAAAGCCGATCTTTCCCTGGAAATATTCAGAAGATTAAAAGATATGAAGAGAGATCCTGGAGAACCGGGGATGAACTCACTCATTCTTTAATTTTGTTATAACTCTAGCTGGTCCATGGATATTACCATAGCTTATTGTATCTATATTGGACACTATCAGTTCAGATATAATGATATAGAAAAAATTAAAATCATATAATCCATTCAATAATAATGCCTTTCATAATATTTGTGGATTTTGATTACTTCTATGCACAGGTGGAGGAAATTATGAATCCTTCTATTAAAGACAAACCTGTAGTTGTCTGTGTATATTCAGGCAGAACTGAAAACAGTGGTGCTGTGGCAACTTCAAACTACATAGCGAGATCAATAGGTATCAAATCTGGGATGCCACTTCCACAGGCCTTGAAGATCGGAAAGGATAATGCGGTATTTATACCGATCAGGCGTGATTTCTATAAGGAATTTTCAGATAAAGTTATGAAAACCATATCTTCCTATTCTGATAAGATGGAAATTGCAAGCATAGATGAAGCTTATATAGACGTAACAGAGGAGTGTGATAGTTTTAATGAGGCGATTACTCTTGCTCAAGAGATCAAGGAAAAAATCTTTAAAGCTCATGGTATGAAGGCATCGCTAGGAGTTTCGATTAATAAGGTCATAGCCAAAATTCTCGGGGATATGGCTAAACCGGATGGATTAAAATATATTAATCCTGAGCAGGTGGATGATTTTTTGAACAAACTTGAAATTAACAGAATTCCGGGAGTAGGGTCTGTTCTGTCATCTAAATTGAAGGAGGCAGGAATACATTATATCCGAGACATTCTCAGGGCGGAACCTGATAAAATGAAGGAAATCCTCGGCAATGCAAAATACAATTACCTTGTGGATATCGCTGAAAACAAATATAGCAAGCCCGTGGAAGAGCGGGTTAGAAAAAACTTTGGCAGATACATGACACTTCGGGAGAACACCAGGGATCCAGATATAATTATTCCTGTAGTAAAAAAGGCCGTTGATTCTGCATATGACAAGGCGCCAGGAATACCCGGGGAAATATCTGTACTAGGTATCATGGAGGATCTTGATATAATTTCCAGATCACATTCGAGTGGCAGAATTACAAGGGAAAATGCCTATCCTATTGCCATCAATCTTATAAACAGGATACTGGAAGAGGATAGCAGGAATTTCAGACGTATTGGTATCAGAATAGGCCGGATAAGCAACAACGAAAGCCTTGATGATTTTTTCGGTGTTTAAATGTCAATACAATGGAATTCAGGAAGATATATTAATATATATAAAATTGAAGCCGATCCTGAAAATCGTGATATACTCATGAGGGAATTACGAGAGAATGATCCTTATATTTACGATCTAAGAGTTGAATCCCATAGAATCGAATTATCATACTTTTATCATATAAATAAGAAAACTATTGAAAGGATGGGAACAAATTTTTTCACTTCCGGAATTGACTTTATTCAGGGTGCAACATCATTTAACTTTGCCTTATATCTGATTAATGAGGAGCGTTACTGGGAGGCCCATGAAGTTCTTGAAAACTATTGGCAGGAATCGGAAGGAATAGAAAAAATCACATACCAGTATATAATACTTTTATGTGTTGCCGGAGTTCATATGCAGCGTGGTCACCGTGATATATGCAGGAATGTAATGGAAAGAGCAAATAAAATGAAAATTATTGATAAAATTGGTTATATAGACCTTGCCTCCATAAAAAGTGAAAAATTATCCAATCCATGTGCTCCACTGAATAAAATTATATCATATGTTGAAAACCGCAAAATCTAGACAAAAATATTCCATCTCAGAATATCCTTAGAAATACAATAATTTTATAAAAAAACCGATATTTCAACTTCTATAACTTTCTAAGCATATCGAGATAATCGATAAGGTCTTCATAGTCACGAATGAGATGTAATATGTCTATCCCGAGGGCTTCCATCATTGTAAGTGCCAGTGATAAATTTTCCTCATTCTCCTCAGAAAGCTTTTGCGTATTCAATTTATCATAAATCTCATTGAAATTCTTCTCCGCCTGCTCTCTGAATTCATCCAGCTTTGCTGTAATATCATCCTCTCTTTTCTTCATTTCTTCTACGCTATCCATTGAACAAAATCATTAGAAAATATAAAGCCTTTTGGTTATTCCATTACTGCACCTTTAGAAGAGGATGTAACCAGCTTTGCATATTGATTAAGTAATCCAGTTTTATATCTTATTTCCGGTTTTTTCCACTCTTTTAGCCTTGTTTTTATTTCATCTTCATCCACAAGAAGGTTAATTTTCCTGTTTGGTCCATCTATCTCTATAAGGTCCCCGTCATGGACAACTGCTATTACTCCTCCATCCATGGCCTCCGGTGCAATATGCCCTATCATTATGCCCCTGGTGGCGCCGGAAAATCTCCCATCCGTTATTAATGCAACGCTATCCCCGAGGCCTTCGCCTATGAGTTCAGAGGTAACAGAAAGCATTTCTCTCATTCCTGGCCCTCCCTTTGGCCCTTCATACCGTATAACAACTGTGTCTCCCGGATTTATTTTTTTATCCTTTATGGCTTTGAATGTTTCCTCCTCAGAATCGAATACTTTGGCAGGGCCCTTATGATATTTTACCTTGGATGCAGAGCTTTTAAAAACACTTCCCTCTTTGGCAAGATTTCCCTTCAGAATATTTATGCCACCGTCCCGATTAAATGGTTTACCAAAATCAGAAATTATATCCCCCTTTGTATATATTTTTATATCCTTCAGGTTCTCCCTTATGGTTTTACCTGTAACAGTCATCTGTTCACCGTCTAAAAGTCCGTGGTCAAGTAAAACCTTCATCAAAACTGGCACACCACCTACTTTGTCCAGATCTGCCATCACATATTGGCCGGACGGTTTCATATTAACTATTTCCGGAACCTTTCTGGAAATTCTTTCAAAATCATCAAGCGATAGCTTCAATCCAGCCTCATGTGCAATTGCCAGTAAATGCAGGACTGCATTGGTAGAACCTCCTGATGCCATCAAAACTGTTATTGCATTGTAAAATGATTCTTCTGTCAGTATATCTCTTGGCTTTAAACCGGTTTCAAGAAGATTCATGACAGCCTGACCTGTTCTGTATGCATATTCCTGTTTTGCACCATCAACCGCAGGTGGAGAGGCGCTTCCAGGAAGTGCAAGCCCGAGTACTTCGGTCATCATTGCCATTGTATTTGCAGTATACAATCCCCCACAGGAACCGGCAGTGGGTATGGCGTTATCCTCCATAAGCTTAAAATCCTGCTCCGTCATCTTTCCATTCATATATGCACCAACGGCTTCGAATAGATCACCCACTGCTATCTCTTTTCCCCTGTAATAGCCTGGTAATGTGGTACCTGAATACATAACGATGGAAGGAATATTCATTCGTGCCATGGCCATCATCATACCAGGAGAGGTTTTATCACACCCTGATAGAGCAGCAAAGCCATCGTATCCATGGGCATTTACTGTCAATTCTACGGTATTTGCTATGAGTTCCCTGCTAACCAGCGAATATTTCATTCCCTGAGTGCCCATTGCAATTCCGTCTATGACCACTGGTGTTGTAAAAACTCTCGGAGTACCATTATTGCTCCTTATCCCTTCCTTTGTATGGTTCGCAAGGGATAAAACATGGATATTGCAAGGTCCTGCCTCGTTCCATGCGGCGGCTATTCCAACCATATAATTTTTCAGATCATTATCATTTAGTCCCATTGCCTTCATATATGCACGGTTCGGTGATCTTTCCGGGCCGGCATATGTTATATCAGAACGTTTCATTTTAAAATAAAAGGCAATATTATATTTAATTTTTTTTATAGTTATTTACTAACATTATTATACTTATAAGTATTACATTTTCATGGCAAAAAAGAGATGTATCCAATAGAGAGAAAGATGGATGAGGATGATCTGAAAAGCAGGATTAAGGATAGCTTTGAG
>JAJZZW010000124.1 GCA_021797385.1 Thermoplasmata archaeon
CTCGCCGATTTGACTAGAAAGAGAGATATTTCTAATAGTAATATAACCAGCTATCAGACACAGATGCAGGATGCTGAGGTTTCTCTGAAATCATCAGAAGCCAGAATAAAGGAAATAAACATTAAAATTGCCGATTCAGAGGAGAGAAAAAAGAATTTTGAGTTCAGAAAAAATGAAATCAAATTAACCATTTTTAAACTGGAAAAGGAAAAGGAAGCGATATTCAAAAAGTTGAAAGAGCTATCGCCTGAAAACGTCGAGATCGAAAAGCAGATGGAAGGTGAACTGGATGAAGCTCAGAAAAGCAGAGAAAATTACTCAAACAACCTTGTACAGATAGAGACTGAGATAGGGCATTCAGAGGAAAAAAGCAATGAACTCCAGGAAAAAATACAGGGGCTGGAAAAGGAAATTTCAGATAATAAAAAATTAATTGAAAAATATAATGCAGACCTTGATTCTATGAGAAGTGAACTCACGGAAAATAAACAGAGGGAAAATGAAATAGAATCCAGATCCGGTGATCTGTATATGGAAAAATCCAAGATTTCCCGGGAACAGGAAGATATTTTCAATAGCATGAGAAAAAATGATGACCTGATAAGCAATAAGAAAACTATCATAGCTTCTCTCAATGCAAAAATCGAAAATATGTCATTCCAGCTTGAAACAATTACCTATGAAATAGAAAACAGCAGTGTACAATTCACGGATTTTAAATTGAGTATTAATGAGGTGAATGCAAAAATTGCCGGTGATTCTAGAAAAATAGCAGAACTGGGCGCTGTTAATATGAAGGCAATCGAACAGTATGATAGAGAGATGCAGCGTTACGATAACACCGAATCAAAATATAAAACATTGATGAATGAAAAAAATGACCTTATAGAACTCCAGAACCAAATTATAGAAGATGAAAAGAAGAAATTCCTGGAGTTACTTGATACTATAAATGAGCAGTTCAAAAAAATATATGCCAGATTATCAGAGGGAGGCGAGGCAAATCTGGAAATAACCAGCAGGGATGACCCGTTGAATGCCGAGGTTTACATAAAGGTAAAACCCATGGGAAAACAGATGATAAAGATAGACGCTCTCAGCGGTGGTGAGAAGAGTGTTGCGGTTCTGGCCCTGATACTTTCATTCCAGATTAAGAATCCCTCACCGATATATTATCTTGATGAAGTGGATATGTTTCTGGATGGACATAATGCTGAACATGTAGGGGAACTTTTCAAGGAAAATTCCAGAACCTCCCAGGTTGTAATGGTTTCACTCAAAGGAGCTGTTTCCAAGTTTGCTGATAATCTAATCGGAGTAACTACCGATCATCGCGGAAACACAAAAATCGTTCAAAAAAAGGTTGGTGATAATATTGGAGAGAGAAGAGATACTTAAAGCCATGATTACCCGCGATATGGGGGAAGATATCCAGTACTATACCGAAATACTGAATGAGGTTCAGGAAAATATCAGTTATCCAGACGTATTTTCTGAGACAGTATCAAAGATATTTCAGATGGTTTTGACAGGGAAACTGGATCCATGGAGCGTGAACATATCAGAATTCAAGGATATGTTTTTCCGGGAACGAAATGAAAATTTTGAGGTTGCCGGCATCCTGATCTCAAGTGCATGGCATGTCCTCTACGAAAAGAGTTTAAAGATGATGAGCGGTGCCAAAGATGATCCTGTAGAAGGGCCTCCGGAAGATTTTGACGATAGTACAGAGAATTTTGATGATGATTCTTCCACAGGCGTTATGCCTGATCTCAATGTTTCTGTATTCCATAAAGAAACCTCCGGGGTTACATTAACAGAATTTTTAACAGTAATGAAGAGGGTGTATAAAAGCAGAGAAAAGAAACCTGAAAAAATTGAAGATGAATACTACGATGCTGATATGGATGAGGATATTATAGCGCATTCTAACACTGATACCATAGAGCAGGGCATAGCCGAAACACTTGCAAAAATTACAAAATACATGAATCCTTTTTTTGTTGAGGATTACTGGGGAACCACAAAACTAGAGAGGGCGAATTTTATTTTATATCTGCTCTTCCTCCAGAAAGCCGGGAAAGTAGAGCTTCAGCAGGAAGAGCCTATGGGAAATATTCAGGTTACAAAATTATTTTAGACACCGTCTATGATGCCATCTTCTGTGAGGGTAATAACTGCCTCTCCCTCCGGCAGGTATGGTGAATCTATAAGTCTTGCAATTCTTTTACCGGCCTTGGCTTTTCTAAGGTATATCCTGAAAGTTGCAGTGTGCCCAACAATGTTTCCACCGATAGGCGTCATGGGATCACCGAAAAATACTGCCGGATTTGCAGATACCTGGTTTGTTACTGCAATAACAGCATTATATATTGTCCCGAACTTAAGCAGATCATGCATATGCTTATTCAACAGTTGCTGTCTCTCGGCTAGTGATCCTCTTCCTACGTATTCAGAACGGAAATGTGAGGTAAGTGAATCCACTATAAGCAGTTTTATTGGAAATTCCTTGGCGATTTCTGCTGCTTTCTCTGCAAGGAGTATCTGGTGGTGCGCATTGTAAGCTCTTGCAACGTGTATTCTCTTGAGGGTTTCATCCGGGTCAAGGTTCCTTGCCTTTGCCATCTGGATAACTCTTTCGGGCCTGAATGTGTTTTCGGTATCTATTATAAGGACGTCAGAATCTAGACCTCCCTGTTCTTTCGGTATTGTTGCATTGACGGCCAGCTGCAGCATTATCTGTGTTTTACCTGATCCAAATTCTCCGAAGAATTCTGTAATGGACTGCGTTTCCAGACCACCTCCTATGAGATTGTCCAGGCCCTGGGCGCCGGTTGATAGTTTTAAAACCTCCTTTCTCCTCTTTAAAATTTCCTCACCTGTTTCAAAATTCCCAACGTCCGCATATTTTCTCGCTGCAGCTATAATTTTTACAGCGGCACCCTCGGCAATTCCACTTATATCTGCCAAGTCTTTTGGAGATGCGACGGCAATCTGCATAATATCATCATATCCGTTTTCTCTAAGCTTTTCAGCTGTTGCCTCTCCCACGCCGGGCAAATCTTCTATTGTAAGGTTCTTTTTTTCAGTTACATCTTCTATGTCATCGATCTTCTTTTCTTTAACCATTTTAATATTCAACTCCTTTTATATCAAGTGAGGCATCTGTTTTGTTCACCGATATCTTCTGATCCGATCCGAACATTGCCCGGATGGCATCCACATTCTCAGGTATTACATCGCTTTCCTGGTGAACTGCCTGTATATAATGCAGTCTATTCTTATAAATATTTATGCTTTCCCTCCATATTGCAATTTCATAGAGATCAGATCTGTTCCTGGAAAGTTCTCTGGCATAATCCATAACCTGGGCTGTAGAATTTATCTTTTCACCGCTGTTCAATACTATTATTCTACGTTTCTGTGACAGTACATCTAAAATCTCATGCATTCCTGGTTCTGATGAAAGTTCAAGATTTATCACATGAACATGCATCAATGTGGTAGGAACCTTTACTGCTGTTGTTTCTATATTTATCCCTTTCATCACAGTTTTCAAATCTGCTGCATGATGTGATGGATATGACATAGAAGGCTCTATTGCATTGATAGGCCCTTTGCGGTTATCATTTGGGTCTGTTGCTCTTCTCAGTATGGTGGAACTTGCACTTTCAATTCCGAATGCATCCCGGATCGGTGAGAGTGTTCTTGCTAAGGCGGTTGTATTGCAGGAAACAACACGAACATATTTCTTATCGATTGATTCTGGATAATTTGAATATGCGTTGAAGCTGGATTCTACTGAATCACTTCTTTCCCCACCCTCCAGAATTGCCCTGATACCATATTCTTTGTAAAGTTTCAGGTTTTTTTCACCATTACCTTCTGGGGTTCCATCCACAACAATATCCGACTCGGATATAAGATCGCTGAGTGTTCCTCTGACCCTGATTCCATTTTCCTCGAATTCTTTTTTCTTCTCATTATCTGGAACATATATATTGTAATATCTGGATGCCTGTTTAGTAACATAATCCGGGGTATTTTTTACTATTCCCGTAACATACATGTCGTCCTGAACGGAAACACCATATGCAACCCGCCTGCCTATTGTGCCGTAACCATTTATAGCAACACCTATCATTGAAATACGATAGTGTAGCATATTATAAATTTATTCATTGTACGTAGAAGTCCAGAACCGCGTAGATAGAAGATTGCTCCAAAACTTAAAATGTCCTATAAGGAAATAATTATATTATGTGGTTAAATAATAGATTGTGCCAGATGATGACCTGAAGCGGTATTTCCGTGAGTATTATTCCAGAAATAAACTGGGAATTCCTGATATGCTATTCCAGCGCGAGATAGGATTTATCCCATTCAACGGTACCATGGTAAGGCATAAGAAATTTGCCGGCCAGAACTCTATCGATAGGTTTGTAAGGCAGTATGTACCGAGGCACCTCTATTATTCTTCAGCGTATTACAGATTTCCAGACCAGCACAAGATGATAGAAAAAGAATGGCTGGGGGCTGAACTTATATTTGACCTTGATGCAGACCACATAGAAGGCGCTGATAAAATGACATACATGGAAATCCTTGCCGAGGTCAAAAAGCATACACTGAGATTGCTTAATATGCTGATGGATGACTTTGGTTTCGGAGAAAATAATATAAGATTGTATTTTTCGGGAGGCAGAGGTTACCATGTTCATGTTGAAAGTGATAGCATTTACACAATGGATTCTGATTCAAGAAGAGACATAGGTGATTACATTCGTATAGAAGGACTCAATATAGAAGACCTGAAAATGCTTGATGATAGTTATTTCGAATACGGCATACTGGCGAGATTTAACAGGTATATTTCTGATTTTTACAGCAATGTTGATGAAAATTATGTTAAAACCGTGTTCGGAAAATCATGGTGGAATTACATGAATTATCTTGAGAAGTTCTATAATGGGGAGAGGATAATTGAATTTTTGAGCAGAGAAAAGGGAAATAAATTTAAACTGCTTATCAAGAAAAATAACAGCAATGAAAATGCCTCAGTAGATTATGACAGGATTATGCTCGGAAAATTGCTTCAGGATTTCAAGAAAGATGCACTGGCCGAAATAGATGAACCGGTGACCACTGATATCCACAGGCTTATCAGATTCCCATATAGTTTACATGGAAAAACGGGACTTATGGTAAAACCCATACCCGTAAAAGAACTTGCACTATTCAATCCACTGGATGAGGCTATTCCAGATATTTTTAAAAATCGTGATGTATCAATTAATTTAAAAATCAACAGGTTTTCCATTAGAATGAATGGAGAGGATTATTCAATTGAAAAAGGTGAGAATAAAGTCCCGCTTTATCTGGGCATATTTACATCAGCTATAAATGTAGCAGACTTTGTGTGAGCTA
>JAJZZW010000125.1 GCA_021797385.1 Thermoplasmata archaeon
GTATCATTTAGATAAAATATCATTATCTGTTTTTTTGTGTCTGAAACCAGGGATTTTTTCAGTACAGATATGGATAAACCCCTCTTTCCATTGCTATGTATTATTGTATTCAGGGTGTATGTGCTGTTATTAATATGAAGCTCAATAGGTGCGTTTCCGGTCACATTGTCAGCATTGATATAAAAAGTAAAATTTAACAGTTTGCCCTGGGGGTAATATGCAATGGAATACCGTACTGGAGATACTATATTGTAATCACTGGATGTTATATTTACATTGACACTCTTCATGGCAGAAGTTCCTGTATTTTCAGTATATGCCGTAAGTTTTATGAATTTTTCCTTTTGGTATATCACCGGCGGATTAGTTATATATGAAATTAGTCCTATCTCGGGGTGCCCTACCGGAATAGTAAATGCTGTGTTCCCTGAGATTGTTGTGTTGCTGTACGTTAGATTTTCATCATAATACTGGTATTTGCTTTCTTTGCTTATATTTACAAGCTGCATGATAGTATAAGAATGGCCCTGTTCTATTTCAGGTATATTATTATATGTCCTTACATCTGAATTCGGACCACTTATATATGTATATGAGAATGGAGATTTATATGCAGAAAGATTGAGAGATACGTTTGCATCGGTCATGGTTACGTATGAAATGAATGTAACATAAAGTGGGGTTCCACTGCTTCCCGGAGCAGGGAGCTCTGTCGAATTGGGTGCGTACCATGATACAGATGTTACTGCCACAGCATTATTCTCAGTGGTGTCTGGTGAAGCAACACCGGGGTTGTTACCAGGGAATGTTATTCCGGATGCACCAATAGCCAGCATTATCATAGACATTATTATTAGTCCAGTTATTATTTTTTTATTTGTGTTCATTTTTATCACCATTTTTTTCCTTTATCAGGAGCGTGATCATCACGGCAAAAAGCAGAAATATTATCCCTGTTATATATGTAAAATTGTATGCAATTTGTGAGGGGAATCCATAGGTAATGGGGATAAAAGGAAATCCGTTGAACCTGTATGGTATTAGACCTATTATTATTCTTACAGAAAATATTGTTTCATATGTACCGCCGATTGCCGGTGCAACGGTCATGCCGAGCTCCCTGAATACTGTATTGAGACCAGTGGCTTCACCTGCCTTCGATTTCGGTGTCGAAATAAGCAGCAGATTGATTATTCCTACAAGTACAAAGGAAAAGCCAGATCCAAGTATTGTCGCTGCTTCTATTATATCCATAACCGAACCTCTGTGCACAAGAAGCAGGAAAAATGCACCGAAACTTACAGTAAGTCCTATCAGTATGGATATTTTTGGTCCCCTGGAATCTGTTACTTTAGATGCAACAGGGGCAAACACCATTGCTAGTATCGTTGCCGGGAGCATAATTAAACCTGATTCAAGAATTGACCTTCCGAATCCGCTGGGTGCAGGATCCTGAAGTAGGGTTGGAACTGTAAAGAACAGGAAGTACATACCAGCCATGGTAAAGAGTCCCACAAAGTTTGCAATCAGTATATTCCTGGTTTTCAACAAATGCATATCAATGAATGCATATTTACTGCGAAGTTCATAAATAACAAATAAATAAAAGGCCACTGTTGAGAATATAAACAGGAATAAAATCAAGGGAGATGCCCAGCCATACTGATTGCCCTCGGATAGTGCGAATATTAATGACACGAGTGCAGAAGCCATGATTACTACACCGGTTATATCGATTTTCTCCTTTATAGGTGCCGCTGCATCCTTCAAAAAGAAATAGGAAAGAATGAATAGGGCAAAAGCTACCGGTGCAATAGTATGGAAGGACCATTCCCAGCTGTATGCTTCGGTAATATATGCACCTAACACAAGTGCAATTCCTGCTCCTACAGCGAATGTTGCACTCATTAACCCCTGCGCCAGTGCCAGTTTAGATTTTGGAACAACATCATTGATTATTGCATACGCCAGGGGATACATCCCGAAGCCTATGCCCTGTATAACACGTATTGCTACAAGCTCATCGAGAGTAGTTGCAAAACCGCCCATGGATACGGAAACTGCATAAATAAAGGACAGTGTCAGAAACACCTTTCTCTTTCCGAAAACATCGCCGAGTTTGCCGAATATTCCGGCTGCTACTGTTCCTGTAATTAGATAAGCAGTAAGAATCCATGAGACACTGTTATAGGTGGTATTGAAAAAAGTAATAAATATAGGAATAGCAGGAACAATCATTGTTTCAACATAGACTATCAACGTTCCCGCAAATGCCATAAGGGCAACGATTCTGTACACATCACTTTTCTTAAGCTCTTCCATATATGTCTTATTAGACATGTCTAATTAGTATAAATAAATTATCATTGTATGTAGAGAATTAATATTCCTGACAAAGGAAAATAAACTAAAATGCCCTGGATAATACACTAATCCTGATATTTGGAAATCTACGCACAAAAAATTTAGGCGATATAGAATGCAGAGGAATGTATATAATACGAATGAATATCGTCTCTACAGAAAAATTAAAATCTGAAAATGATTAGGCCGTATGTACGCTTTGTCTGATCGCTTAATAATACAATAAAATAATGAAATGCGTAATTGAAATTGTAAGAAGGTGGTTATTTGAGAAAAACAGTAATTGCACTGGGAGGGAATGCACTTGACAATGGGAAATCATCAATTGAAGAACAAATAGAGAAGGCAACCCAAACATTTTCCAGACTTGCTGAAATTGTAAATTGCAATGATTCAGTGATTACATATGGCAATGGGCCACAGGTTGGAGAAATATTCGAAAAAACATCATATCCTCTTGGTATCTGTGGTGCAATGTCGCAGGGATTTTTGCTCCACCTAATTTCAACAGCATATGAAACGCTGAAAGATAGTGGCATTCTAAATAAGACATCAGTCCCCGTGCTCACACATACAGTTATTAATCAAAACATCTATACAATGAAACCTATAGGCCCATTTTGCGATCATAAAATTGACGATTCATATGCAATGGAAATGGGAAAGGGATACCGGAAGATGGTTAAATCACCCGAACCGGTAAGTATACTTGAAAAAGATTCTATAACATCTCTTATGTCGAATGGTTATATACCCATTGCAGTCGGTGGTGGCGGAATACCTATCGAAAAGACACAGAATGGATATACGGAGTTTAATGGTGTTGTTGACAAGGACTTGAGTTCAGCCCTCATAGGTACGCTCATAGGGGCAGAGAATTTCATTATCATAACAGATGTGAAAAATGTATATCTTGATTATGCCAGTAAAACTGGAGTAATTAATAAAATTGGGTACAGTGATATGCTGAATTATTATAATAAAATAAACTTTGAAGAAGGCACAATAAGGCCAAAAATTCTGGCTGCACTCAAATTCTTGCAGAGAGGAGGCAAGAGAGTCTATATAACTTCCATTGACAATATAGAAACCATGGGTTCCGGAACTGTAATAGAAAAATGAGGAATAAAAATACCTGTATTGAGCTTTATGATTTATCTCATCATTTCTTCCTTATGCTTCTGTCCTCCTTTTGTACCCTTATGTCCTGATCCGTGCTGCATTCCTCCTTTCTTTGATTTACCTCCCTTATTTACTCTTATTTTATCCTCTAGCATATTTAATATTAACTCTGTTTCTTTCTGATCTCTTATACTTTCAGCAAGATCGTGCTCTCCTATATAATCAAGCCACATGTATATATGCCCCTCTTTAACGTGATAATCTATGGCAGGTTTATCGTATAATGCCTGGCATTTCATTTCATAGTACAGGCTCGGGACATCGCAGGCTACACCGATAGTTCTATCAAAAGATTTAAAATAAAAAGGTTCCATATTTAATTAATTCAATTGAGTACTTAAATATTTTCCATACAAAATTAATTAATAGGGATAAATATACAGAACAGGTAATAAAGATAAACTTTTAACTATTCTCACTGAAAATAAATATACGTTAAGCAGAATAATACTTATGGAAACTTTAGAACAATATATATGAAGTGATTTTATGAGCTTATTTTTCCAAAAAATTCACATAGTCTGGGATAAAAATTTTAAATTATGCTCTAACTTCCGTAATGCTGAATACTTAATCAACACTTCATAAATCACGAATGTTCATTATTTTCAATTATAGGAATGTAAAGAACCATTTCTCGTAGCAATATTATTCACTATTATAAACAATAAATATATTCAATAATTTCTAAATTATTAAATAGCCCTTATAACTAATAATTGAGGAATTTGCATGACAGAAGACAATCCTACATTTTTAACTTCTAAAAACCTAGAAAACTTATCAATGGATGAAATAATTAATAAATTAAACACATCAAAAGAGGGACTTTCATCAAATGAGGCTGAAAAAAAGGCTATCCCTATATGGAAAGAATGAAATTCCAGAAAAAGAATTGAACCCGGTTCTAAAATTTTTGAGTTATTTCATAAATCCACTTGCCATAGCCATAGAGGTTGCCGCAATTCTTTCACTAGCACTCTGAAGGCTCTCGGATTTCTATTTAATCCTTGGCTTACTCCTTACTAACGTCGTTATAGAATTCTGGCAGGAAAAAAGTGCCGGAGATGCAGTGACATCCTCCCCTATCTAAAGATAGGAGCTTCCCGCTTCTGCAGAAAAAACTTGCCATTGCTGGTATAGGTTTTCCCCTCCACGGGCATACATTCCCCACAGTCCGTGGGTATTTTTTTCTTTTTATGCCTGCTCCTTTTTGGCTTTATTATGATAAAGGTACTGAATATCTTCTTGAATCCTGCATGGAGAACATTCACTGCCGCATTGTCGTCTCTATCTATTGTTAATCCGCATTTAATGCAGCTATATTCCCTGTCATCAAGAGACTGCTCCTCCATTATATTGCCACAGTTAGAGCATTTCTTTGATGTATTCTTAGGGTTTACCTTTACACAGTATTTACCGGCTCTTTCAGCCTTGTAAATAGTGTTTTTAATAAGCTCACCCCAGGAAGCATCTGCTATGCTTTTTGCTAATTTATGGTTCTTCATCATATTCTCTATGTTAAGGTCCTCATATGCTATGAAGTTATGATTGTTTACCAGAGTCCTGGATAGCTTCTGTGAAAAATCATTTCTCTGGTTGGCTATGTGACTACTTATTTTTGCAACTCTTACTCTTGCCTCCCTTCTATTATTGCTGCCTTTTATTTTTCTTGATAAACTTCTCTGTGCCCTTTTCAATTTCTTTTCTGACTTTCTCAAGTATTTAGGTGGGTCTACAGGAGTGTTGTCTGTTGTTGCTATTAATTTTAGAAGGCCAACATCTATTCCTACCGGATTATATGGAAACTCAGAGTAGTTTATATTATTGTTAACCTCTTCCACCATAAATGTTACATAGTAGCGGTTTGCCTTGT
>JAJZZW010000126.1 GCA_021797385.1 Thermoplasmata archaeon
AAAGCTTGATAAAAGATACATAGCAGTAATGCTGGATGGATTGTTCTTCTACTTAAGGAGGGAAACTGTAGATAAGGAGCCTGTAATATTTGCATTAGGAATAAAAGAATCAGGAGAGTATGAGATATTAGGATTCTATTTAACCATAAAGGAATCACATAACAATTATAAGGATGTATTAGAAGACTTATACAGAAGGGGATTGAAAGAATCATTGTTATTCATAGCAGATGGAATTACAGATCTGGATGAGGAGGTAATGAAGATATATCCGGGAAGTGATTTCCAGCTGTGCACAATACACTATGCAAGGGGACTGAAATCCAAGGTAAAGGAAAAGGATATGGGAATAATAGAGGATGCAAATAAAATGTTTAAATGCGGCAATAAGCAGGAGGCAATAGCAAGATTCAATGAACTTAAGGATAAGTGGAATGGCAAATATCCAAATGTAATATACAATACTGAGAAAAAGCTCGGTCAGTTATTGAGATTCTATGATTATCCTTCCAAAATAAGGAATTCACTTAAATCTACAAATGAGATAGAGAGATTGAATGGTGAGATAAGAAGGAGGGTTAAGGTAATATCATCATTTCCTGATGAGGACTCTGCAATGAAGATGTTTTATTTGAAGTCAATAGAGTTCAATTCTAAGCATGCATTCAGGAAGATGAACGGCTCCTATAAATGCCATGATGAGATTAAAGAGATGTTCAACAAGAGGTACCCTTTATAAATACACATAATACGGTACACGATCGTTAGATTCATGAAATAACAATAATTAAATAATATCTTTATCTCCTTAATTGTGTTCGATAATTGGAATTCCTTATGCGCTGTGGCCCTTGCATACGGAAAAATCGATGTACCAAAATCTGTGGGCAATCCCACGGAATCAGGAATTTTCTTCAGATCTATCGGTAAGATAAGAGGGCAGATCAGTGACTATCGTGCAAGTGTTCAGGATGCAACCTTCGGCATACATGTGGTGGAATTTCTGGACCGATATGAGATACATATCGATAGATTTGATCCTTACAAAAAACCACTGGAGCATCTGATTGTGGATAGCCCGAATACACTCATGAAAATTCCAATTTTATTAAAATTTATTAAAAAATAGGTAGTTATTAATCGCCGGTTCCTTTTCTGTTATTTCCATGGCCCTCTGAATTTCCTCAATGGATGCTTCATTTTCCAGGGTGCTGATATCCCAGATTAGCTGGTTCAGGTACACTGCCTTGATTACACGTTTCATAATTTTCCTGATCTTGTTTTTAGCAGAGCGTCAACAATGTGCATTTCTTCTGGAACCATGAGTGGCCCCAGTTCAGCCCTCATGCGTTTTTTCAATGAATCTATTAATTCGCGACTCTTTTCATAACCTTCCTTGAGGGTGACAAAAGCTATGATGGTATCGCCCTTTATGGTTTCGGGCTTGCCAAACACTGCTGTCTCGGCTATTTCTCTCATGGATATCAGGCCATCTTCGATTTCGATTGTACCTATTCTGTGGCCTGCTGAGACCTCCAATATCTCATCGCGTCTGCCCGTGAGCCAGTAATAATCGTCCTCGTCCTTTATAGCATAATCACCCATTAGATATTTTCTTGGGAATTTGGAGAAATAAGCTTCTTCATATCTTTTGTCGTCGTTGTTTACCGTGAGTATGAGTCCTGGCTATGGCCTGTCTATTACAATATGCCCTTTTTCTCCACTCTTTGTAGCTTTGCCATCCTCCCTCAGTATCTCCGGCATAATGCCCGGCAGGGGGAAGGTGGCTCCCCTTAGCTTTAAATCAGGCATTCCCAGTTCTCTCTATCGTGCTATGCTAAAATCTCCTGTTTCAGTCTGCTAGTATGTATGCAACCTTGTTTCTTTTTTTCGGTATTAACATAACGATCCAGACATTTATAGGAAATGTTAGTTTTTCTATTGGCCAACCATCTGTAAAACTGTGTTTTTTATTAGTCTAAAACATGGTCAAAAGGCTCAAACTAATCGATCACTTTTGTTTTCTCTTTTCAGAAATTTTTAGGGTCTTTAAATGTTTTTCGTATTCCTCAAAATATTTTGTCATCTGTATTCTGTATTTCTCGTCTACAGGAAGCGTATCTTTCATAATAATTGAGAATAAAATGTTATTTAAATTTTTTTACAAAATCCATTAAATTTTCATAAAACTATACATTTATAGTTATTTACTAACATTATTATACTTATAGGTATTACATTTTCATGGCAAAAAAGAGATGTATCCAATAGAGAGAAAGATGGATGAGGATGATCTGAAAAGCAGGATTAAGGATAGCTTTGAGAAACTCTCATGCAGCCTGACATTTGCAAAAAGCTGGATTCCGAGATTCATGAATAAAAGTATAAAAATATTGGTAATAAACTATAATATTTATAATCTAAAATATAAAAATAATATTTTAAAAATAATTCCTATTTATCATTTTTTCATTAACTCATCCATTTTGGTTGTATAATCTTCCGGTGTAATCAAACCTTCGTCTAGTAAAGTTTTAAGTGTTCTCGCCTTTTCCTCTGAATCCACAGAAAGTATTATTTTCATATTTTTTATATTATATTTCTTTATTTACCAGTATCGAAAATACGTTAGGTTTAAATATAATATCCTTCAATTTAGGAATCCCATTGTATTAATTCAAATAATAAAAATGTTAACTGATTATTTGAGTTTTTCAACGAGTTGCGGAACTATGGTAAACAGGTCTCCAACAATGCCATAATCACACTCTTCAAATATTGGTGCACTTTTATCCTTATTTATTGCAATTATTGTTTTGGAACCACGTATTCCTGCTATGTGCTGTATCTGTCCAGATATGCCCAGTGCTATGTAGAAATCTGGTCTTACCTTTTTACCTGAAAGCCCTACCTGCTTATCCTCACTAAGCCATTTATAATCCAGGCAAACCGGTCTTGAACCTGCAATCTCTGCATGAAGCTCATCTACCAGCGGCTTTATTTTCTCTATATTTTCCTCGCTTCCGAGCCCTCTTCCTATGGAAACTATGACCCGGGCGTTTCTTATATCGGTTCCTGCAGTGTTCTTGCCCTTTATGCTGACTATTCTGTAATTGCTTTTATCGAGGGTGATATCTGCAACATCCGATTTTTTATCAGTTTTTTCTGCCTCGCATATTCCTGCTGATACTGTAAACATATGGAAATCACTTTCTTCTTCAACGACGGTTTTGCCACCATGAAAGAATCTTTTTGTTACAGTTTTATCGTCATGAGTAAATGAGAATATTTCGGGCATGCATTTCATTTTGAGTTTGTAAGATAATATACCCGCAATTTCCCTTCCGAGATTTGTGGAAGAAATGAACACAAAGTCATATTTATTTTTGTATATATATTCTGCAAGGAATTTGCTGAGGTTATCAACAAATCCGTTTTTATAATAATATACCTTCTTTGCACCGTAATAGGGCAATTCTTTATCTTCAGGGGATATAACATCTATATCCATCTTATTACGGAGATATGTTACAATTTCCCTTGCATTTTTAGGCTCATCTGAAAATACCAGTGCTTTCATTTTACCACCTTTAAAATTTTTGCAACTTCATCTATTCCTTTTCCGTCCTCGTATATAATTTTCTTTCTCTGGCTTTCCGGTGCTTTATCCGATATGGTTTTGGTATCGGCCTTATAATCCGGATTTCCATCTATAATAGTTATATTCTTCTTGCCTGCTGCCATAATCTGCATGACTTTGGGCAGTCTCGCCTCATTTATCTCCTGTGCCACGGAGACTATTACGGGCAGGTCTGTTTCTACCGTGATATCTTCATTTTCTGATTCTGTTGTAACGTTCGCTATTCTATCTTTTATTTCTATATTAATTGCATTAGTGATAACATTTAATTCCAGTTCAGAGGAAAGAATGCCCGCTAGAAGGCCGGAATATGAATCCGATGATTGGTCGCCCAGTATTATTATATCAAATTTGGACTTCTTCAAAAGATCTGCTAGGACGGCTGCGGTAACTGCCGGGTCAGATTTCTGATACCCTTTTATGACTGTCCCCTCATCAACCCCCATGGCATATGCCTCTTTCATGGTTGATGTGGATCTTTCCGTGCCGAATATAAATCCGGTCACCTTGCCACCGTATTTTTCCTTTAACTGCACGGCGGCTTCAACTGCATTTTTGCTCAAGATATCCATTTTTAACGGTAGATCATCCATAATTGGTTCATTATTATCATTTAGCCTTATCTCATCCATATCTACGGTCTGTTTAACGAGGACTGCTATATCCATAGACGATTATATTAAAACCCTATTTAATTTTTTCAATAAAGAAAATAACGCCTGTCATATTTTTGGAACAACAATAGGATTATAGAGAAATATGAGGGAGCTTGAATCACTTTACACTTTTAACTCTATGTGCCGGGCAAATGAATATAACCCGTTACCTGCTATATCTGGATTTTAAATCAACAAAAATCTACTTTTCAAGTGTTTCAATGAATTCTCCGGATCTTCTTTCTATTATCTTGATGATTTCATCTATATCTTCTTCTTTTAACATGAAATTCTTGTTTATTGTTTTATTTTTATCTATTATTCCCATAGTAAAACTTCCGAAAATATAGCCCTTCAAAAAAGCCACAAATTCGGCTTCGTTTTTGAAATTCCATAATTTATATGCTTCCTTGCTGGTATCCTTCAATTCATCTATAAAATTTTCGAGATCTCCCCTTTCCTGAGATTTAAGTGCCATATATATTATAATATAATATAGAATAAATATTTTATGTGTCTTTTACACTTTCGAATTGTTATTTTTAAAAAAATTCAAAGGTCCTGGACAACCTGCAGATAAGTTTTAGTACAGCTTTATGGAGGAAAAGATTAATCTACCTAAATTTAATGGAGCCTTCTGACACAGATTCGTTGGAATCCGGAAGGGGTTGTGTCTTGGGAATCAGAAATACATTGATTTTATAATTAGTTGTGATAGCAGAAATTGAGCCTGAAATGGACATTTAACCGCGAAATATTGTCCATATGTTTGAATAGAGATGGCAATAAAGCCATTTGATCGAAAACTGTTTAACACAATGTCATGTTTAGATGAAATGTGGAAGATTGAGAAGATGGAAATAATGTAAATCCTCAAATATAAGACGTATTATTTTATAACCTTAACTCGCTAATTCTTAGGTAATAGTTATCCATATCTTTTATTTCCTCATTATTTTACTATCTTTCAATAAGAAATGTTAATATATCACTATTACCTATTAGGGAATATATGGAGGAATGGGTAAGGAAGGTTCTGGAAGAGGAGGATTTAAAGAACGTTGAGGTCAAGAGGATAGGCAATAATTATTATGCCTACAGTGTGAGCAGTGTATAT
>JAJZZW010000127.1 GCA_021797385.1 Thermoplasmata archaeon
CAATTATGGCAGTCCATCAATTTTTGTTTTATAAGGATTAAATCTTCCTTATTTTTCAATATTGATCCACCTATCTTTACAACTTGCATTTTATCACTTTTATTTTGTATGGCACTTCACTATAAATCTTTTATGAAACCATTATATAACTAAATGAGGCTGAGTAATTTATTATACATACATGTTATAAATTAACATTGTTGATAACGGATTTTCTAAGGTGATTTATTGATCCAGAACCATCTTTCCGACGAACTCCGAAAAATCCATGACCTTACTGTCATATGCCAGGTTGTTATAGCATAGGGGACAAATGGTAACAATATTATTAGATTTTTTCTTTAATTCCGTATATCGTTGCACTGATACCTTTTTTGCAGTATCAGGAAATAGCAGTTCATCAGGACCACCACAGCACATATTCAATTTACCATGTCTATCCGGTATACTAACATCTGTTATAGAATTCAGGATATCTAGCGCCCTGAACCCATTATTATGTAATACCATATGGCATGGCTCCTGAACTGTAATACCTTCTCTATACTTTCCATAATTGAGATTCAGAAGATCAGTATAATAAACCACCTCAATATGGAAATCCGGAACATATTCAGGATACCTATTCCTAAGCAAATCGTGGGTATGGGGATCAACTGTTATTATTTTCGTTACTCCATTTTTCATAAGGAATTCATATACTTTCCTGGCATATTCCCGGAAATCTTCTATGTACCCAAGGTCGTATAGAAACATTCCAGGATATGGTTCATTCTTTCCCAGATATCCGAATTTAATCCCAGATTTTTTCAGTAAATTCACTATATTCCGGAGATCATCATTCATGGTCTCCATTAGGTCCCTGTCATAAAAATGCTTTGACAGCCGGATCAGTGGAATATGGTTTTTCATCGCAGATGCAACACTCCTTACTACATTTTCATCCATATACTTCCTGATTCTGTTTATAGCCCTTGTATATGGCATCATCTGGTACATATGCCCGGTAATAATAACCGTGCTGCTCCTGTCAAAATCTATATCCTTAGCCCAGTCAGCAGCTTCTTCTTTAAGTCCCAGTGGATTTTCATATTTTAAAATACTTTCCTTTATGAGATTGGCAACAGGGTTCTTATCTCTTTTTACATCACTAACAATGAATTCCCTCATGAGTTCACTGACTATTCCTGCATTAACGCCGGCTGGGCATACATTTACACAGGCATAACAGTCAAGGCATGAATAAAAAGAATCACCCAGCTCCATCTGAGCATCAGGATTCTTCATTGCAAAATCAGCGAGAATAACCCTTCCCCTAGCACCGAAAACGGAATTGTACTGGTTAGCATCGAGGGTCGGGCATACACTCTCACAGAATCCACAGCTGATACATTTTTCTGTTATGTTTTCAATTTTTTCAATCAGATTCATAAAAAATCTTGCCCCTGTTCAGTATATTATTTGGATCGAATACTTTCTTGATAGATTTCATGATTTCCAGCGTGTAAAGCGAATCCCTTTCCAGATATTCCTCATACAGAAGACGGTTTTTTTCAGTGCCTATCCCGTGCTCTGCGGAAACAGAACCCATATGTTTTATAGCCACCTTCGCTATGTTCATCTGGAGTTTCTCCATCTTTTTTCTTCCCTTTTCTGTATTGTCCATAAAAATGTTTGCATGAATGTTTCCATCACCGATATGACCGAACAATGTAGCCTTCATTTTGCTGTCATCGACACATTTTTCTATTTCCTTCATGGCACCAGCAAGTTCGCTGGAAGGGACGATAACATCGCCTATAACCACCAGTTGCCTATTATTTTCACGTAATGATAACAGGGCAGAATATGCTCCCTTCCTTGCCGTGTAAATCTCATCCATTCTTGATTGGTCAGTTATCACCATGACATTATCCGTGAATTCTTTCATTATATTTTTTACATTACCTATCTTTCTTTTCAGAGCCTCTGGTGGGCTATCAACATCAATCATCAGAAGAAACTGGGTGTATCTTGGTATTTTTATTCTCATGCCCTTTCTTACTGAATTAATTGTTCCAAGGTCCATGAATTCAGCAATCAGCGGTGTAATTCCACCACTTTTTATTTTGTTCATGGATTTTCCAACACTTTCAATATCCCTATAAAAACCTATGAGTTTTGCGGTGGCTTCCGGTAACGGCTCTATTTTCAGTACTGCCTTTGTAACAACACCCAGTGTACCCTCGCTGCCTATCATAAGCGCAGTAAGATCATACCCTGCACTTCTTTTCAAGGTGTATTCACCTGTTCTAATAATATGCCCATCCGGAATGACAATATCCATACCAAGCACCCATTCCTTGGTCGCACCATATCTCACAGCTCTAAGGCCTCCGGCATTGGTTGATAAGGAACCCCCAATAGTTGAAGCCCTGGAACTGGCCGGGTCTGGAGGATAAAAGAAACTATATTTTTTCAGTTCCTGGTTCAGTGCATCTATTCTCACTCCTGGCTCGCATACAGCGTATCTGGAGGATGTATTGATTTCCAGTATTCTGTTTAAATTCATGGTGCTGATTATAATACCATTGAATCCGCTTACCGAGGAACCTGTAAGTGATGTTCCACCGCTGCGTATGGTCACGTCGATCCTGTAATTATTGCACACGCATAGTATTTCTGAAATATCATCTGGTGTATCAGGCAGGCAAACTGCCAGTGGTAATCTACCGTTTATGTAAGAAGCATCTTTCATGAATGGTATCAATTCTTCTTCTGTGGTGAGTACTTTTTTGTTTCCTATTTTTGAAATGATTTCTGTTATAGCATCTGTTTGTGCCTTCTGCATGTTAAATGTAAATCATTACCATTATTAACTCTTTTTATTTTTTCAATTCTGTTTAGAAATGTTTATAATAATCACGGGTTTACTGATTTATGGAGACAAACACTGTTGCCGATTATGTTTATGGGCATAACAATGTTAAAGGGATGTATATGGTTTTAATTGCATCGGCCAGTGTATTCCTGGACGTATGGGATTTAACCGCATTCGGATTCGTGCTTACCTTCTTTAGGGCTACTTTTCTGCCTGCAGGATTAACTCTGGGCGTCTCTGTTGCTGCTGCCAATATAGGTGCAATTGCAGGAGCCATCCTCGGTGGATATTTTACTGACAAGTTCGGTAGAAAGAGGCTTTTGATTTATAATATGATTGTTTTCGTGGTTTTTTCATTCCTTATTGCGGTGTCTACAAACATATTCCAGTTCATAGCCTTCAGGCTGATAATGGGATTCTCAATTGGAAGCGATGTTGCAACAGGATTCTCATACATATACGAATACATAAGCAAAGGCCAGAGAAACCATTACTACTCACTCTGGGCATACAGCTTTTCTGTTGTTGCACTTATTGCTGTTGGTTCTGTATTCCTTCTCACGGGGGAAATCAAAAATGACTCGGTGTGGCGCTATATCTTTGTCTTAGGCGGGATATTTGCAGCCATTATACTTTTACTGAGAACAAAGATTACTGAAACACCTGTATGGTTGTATGGAAATGGAAAATACAGAGAAACGAAGAATGTTTTAAAAAAAGTGTATGGTGAAGATATTAATATAGATGATAATAACAGGAAAGAACACATAACTTTAAAGAATCTGATCAAGCTATTTCATAAGGGATTGAACCGGGAGCTCATATTTACTTTTTCACTGAACGGCATAGTTGGATTTATCGGATGGGGATTTGCATTTTACATTACCTATATGCTTGCACTGTTAAAATTCCTGGCCTTCTACCAGATACTAGAGGCGGATGCAATTATATACGCATTCGGTTTTCTGGGAGCCTTTTTATCACCACACCTTGCAAAGCGTTTCGGTATATACAGATCTGCTGTTTTTCCTGCTGTAGTGGCTTCCATTTCCATATTCGCTTTATTTCTCACATTTGATCGTGTTCTTCCTGTGTACTTTGTTCTCCCGCTTTCCATTATAATAATATTCATGAATTATTCAGGGCCCATGGCTTATAATGCCGTGTTAAATGAATTCATACCCACCTCCTTAAGGGGAGTTGGTAATGGGTGGAATTATATGTTCAATAAGATAACCGAAGCCGTTAGCGGTCTTACAGCGGGGGCTATCCTTGTAATAGTAGGTCTACAATTCAATACGATTATTCTATTTCTTATAGTGTTTTCATTTACCATTATAGCTCTGATTGCCGGTAGAAAAGGTTATTTCGGAAATCACAGGGTTTCGGATTTCCACACCTCTCCTGAGGAATAAATTTCTTTTTTCCATATGGGAGGTATTACCTTTATTTTGTCTATAATGTAATGGCAGGCAAGAAAAGCATCCTCTCTATGAACTGTAGATACAGCTATGCCGATTGAATCCTCCTTGAGATTCACCCTGCCTGTACGCTGTACAACGGAGGCGCCAATTATTGAATATTTATTTTTAGCTTCTTCTATAATCTCACCAATCTTTTTCAGTGCCATTTCATCATAGGCTTCATAGAAAAGTGCAATAATGTCTCCGGATGTTTCATCCTCAGATCTCACAGTTCCAAAAAATGATACAACGGCACCTGCCATATTATTTTTTACACTGTCAATGATCTCCACCGGATCAATTTTTTCAGTCTGTATCTTAATCATATGAATAATAATATCCTATTGATATAAATAATTTTAACTATGAATAATGAAAGTTGCATGCCCAGGCTTAGACAGAAATCTGTGTACTTAGAGGTAAAACAAAAAATAGATATAGGTATGTAGCTTTTACGCTTATGGAAGTGAAGGTTAAGAGCGAGATGGACATAGACAGAGGGCTTTGCGATTACTGCGGTGCCTGTGTTGGAATGTGTCCAACTGATGCGATTAATTTGGATGAAACAGTTATAGCCATAAATGAAGATAAGTGTATTAAATGCGAATTTTGTGTTATAGGTTGCCCCACAGGAGCAATATCAGCGGAGTGGTTCCATGCTAAACTATGATGTTCTCGTAATTGGTGCGGGGCCTGCAGGCAGCTCTGCAGCAAGATATTCTGCAAGGTATGGCTTGAAAACCCTTATGGTAGAAAAGCGCCCGGACATAGGTTCTCCTGTAAGATGTGGTGAGGGTGTATCGAAGGCATGGATGCCAGAAGTGGATTTGAAGCCTGAACAGCACTGGATCTCTGATGAGGTCAAGGGTGCGAGAATTTATGGTCCTTCAGAAAAGAAACCTATTGTACTTGGAGCTGAAAGCGCAGGCAACGAGGTGGGCTTTGTTGTTGAGCGGGACAAATTCGATAAGCATATTGCAACACTGGCTGCAACAGATGGAGCAGAAATATGGATAAAATCACCAGCAACTTCCGTAATAAAGGAAGGAAACCGTGTTGTGGGCGCTAAAATCAGGCATAA
>JAJZZW010000011.1 GCA_021797385.1 Thermoplasmata archaeon
AGGGGTCTTACGGGGTTGTAGCTTAGCTTGGTTGGAGCACCCGGCTGATAACCGGGAGGTCACCGGTTCAAATCCGGTCAGCCCCATCGGGTGCAGGTGCGGGTACAAACATTTTTGAACCCCCTGGGCCTTTTTCCGTTTTTTGCCATCGCTTGAAAACCCTGTTGTATACGTCTTTTATGGAATGTGCCACTTCCTCGCTGGTGATGTGGGTGTACCTCTGGGTGGTGGCAAGGCTCGAATGCCCCAAATGGATTTGCACCTGCCTGATGTCCACCGGAATGCTTCCGCGATAGCCTAAAAGAAGCATTGTTGCGCACTTATGCCTGGCAGCATGGGCATGGAACCTGGGCACCCCTGCCTTCGCCCCAATTTCCTTTATCCTCTTTCTTGCATATGGGTATGATATCCTTCCTGACTTGGTTGTGAATAGCGCCTTGGGATCTGTTGCATACCTGTAATTGTTCACATAATTGTTAAGGGCATCCATCGCCCTGTCAGGGAGGCCAACAGTCCTGGGCTTCTCACCCTTCTCGCTCTTTACGTATATGCCTGGGTCCCTGATGTCCTCTATGTTTAATCTTATCAGTTCGCCTATCCTGATTCCCCCGAAGAAGAGCATGTGCATTATTGACGTGTCCCTGGATGCTGCTGATTTATCCGGTGATCTTCCTGCGGCTGCTATTATCCTCTCCATCTCATCGTCTGTGGGGAACCATGCCTCTGGCGTCCTTGCTTCCTTTAGGTGCGGCAGTGCAACATCCAGGTTCCTGTACCTTATCCATACCCTCAAGTCCTTGAATTCATGGTTTAATGCACTTTCGGTTGCGCCTTTCCGCAGTCTCATGCTCACGTATGACTGCAGCGATTCCTGATCTAAATTATAGAGGTCTATGGATTTCCCCAATTGCTTCAGCCTCCTTTTGGCCCTCTCTACGGTTGACCGGGAATATGCACCGTAGGATATTGCCCAGTCATCCATTTTTGCTAAGTCTGCCGGTAGATTGCCTGATGGCTTCATTCAATGCCTCCTGATATTGGGAATGGTTGACATCGTTCTGACATCCATACATATGGTGCATTTGTATTTGAAAATTTGAGGATTACAGTTAAGGTAAATGTATATCGGCAATTGAGATGCACGAAAGTAATTATTTCCTGATGGGTCGATGAAATATCTGAATTTGGAGAAACTGAATCTTTATGCTGTATATTATTTATAAATTGCATTATAGTTTCACCTTTGATTTGTTATTCCCAGATGACGTTGATACATCGGTGTTATCATGGTGAATTACATCAATAATTTCCACTATTAATTGGTCACCGCTGACTATATTCAATAACGATCTAACGCTCATTGGGAGCTGAGCTCTTCCATTTGTTGTTATGTTTAGGATTATCCTAGTCATATTCTATTACCATATTAGGTATTAGATATTTGTATATAAATATACCTATTACCAAAAACGGTATATGATACAATAGAATAATTTACATGCAATATGTGTATACCATCTTTGTAAATGGAAGACCCACTTGATATAAGACATGGAAATAAAATTCTTCTCTTTATGCTAGAAAAGGGAGAAATAAAAAAAACCGACCTGTTAGAAGTTTTAAGTTCTTCTGATTCATTAAGCAGGAGTTTACAAGCACTTCAAAACTTTAAACTTATTAAAATGGAAACCAAAATTATCGGGAGAAAAGTTATTATGATAAAGTTGACAGACTTGGGAAAAGAAGTTGCCAAACAATTGAAGAAAGCTGATGATATATTAAAATATTACAATAGAACAAAAAATGATTGATACAATGGAATAAATTATAATAAGTAAATATGCCTAATAAACGGAACTAAAGTGGATAGAAATGTGGATATGGCATGTAATGCAGGGGGAAGTTCGAATAAAGGTGATTTAATGGAAATTGAATTCAAAAATATAGAACCGGATAAAGATTATTTTACTCCAACATTAAGGCTTGACATAATGTGGAAATATAGTCATGAAAAGGAAGCTATGTTAAATGCTTTTGGAAAATTGATACACAAAGGAAAAGTCATAGGGCGTCTTGAATTAGATACTCATAATATTGAGTTTAACATAAAACCATCGGACCCCTTTAGTAATGTCAATAACGAGGATAGGACTAACTTATCATTTACCATCGAACTTGATGCTAAACTCTCTAATATTATCAATAATTCTAGAAAAAAGGATTCTAAGGGAGATATATTACTCAAGGCTGAAATTACAACTGTATATATATTGAACGAGATGAGTGTCACATTTGTAAGGGAGTATAAGGCCAATGATTGGACATCCTCTGCGGATCAGAAAAAACATATACGACAATCAATAGGAGCCGATGCCGATGATGCGAGTTTCTTAATGTATTCTTACCCTAAGTCCAAGTTCTGGCAACAAAATCCAAATTTGAATATTTTGTCGGCTCGTGCTGATTATTCATACATTACTATTAGGCATATAACAAAGGTCTTGGATATCACTATTAAGGGGTCTGACTGGGTACACGATTTCCTTCCAATATTGGGAATGGGTGAATACGAAGTAATAGAAATTCCTAGGATTAATGAGATTGAAGAGCTGAGAGATATCATGGGCATGCTAAATAAAGCCAAGCAGAAGCTTTACGTTGATCTTGACATTGGCGCAAGCTTAACAAGTTTGAGGAACTCTCTAGTAAAATTCGAGGAATTCGTTAGTAATAATGGCGGGTTTGATAAGTTATTTAAGGATAACAACAATATCATTGATCTCGCTAGGAATATGCAGCAGAAGCTACATGGAGCAGCTTCAAGATCAGAAGACAGCACAGCTTCGCATACCGGGGGTGCCAAAGTTGAGGGTTATGAGGCGGAATCTATGATTTTCATGGCATATTCTCTCTACAAGCTGGTGAATGATAGAATCAAGAGCAATAGAGTTGAATAGTATGGTAAAGTATAAAGTCGTGTTCCACAACCAGAGTATGCCGAAATTTTTTATGCACGCCGGGGCGAAGCTGGAATAAAGGTGATTTTTTGATAGGAAGACGTTTGTTGATTTACCAAGGGAAATAGAAATAAAATCGATAATAGATAAGCTACAGGGTCTTGAAGGAACTAATTTTCAATCACTTAGAAAAGATAATTATACAATTACTGAGGTAAAATCGGGGGATATTAGAGGCTTTTTTGATGCAGAGAAAGATTCAAGAGATTTTGTTCCAGTGATAATATCATTTAATGTCAAGGTTGAAACTAAAAAGCCTATTTTAAATTCTTCTAAGACAGATATAATATTAGAAACATATGAAAGTGAATTCCCAGACAACGTATATTTCTGGCTCTTTAAAGATAAGATTATTTTCGCAAGCGTATCAAAATCCAGAAATTATTTAATAAAAGTATTAAACTCAGTATTACCTTTTGAAATAAAAATACCGTATTATGATGTTAATAAACTACATAAAGACTACAAAAAAACAGGAAAAATTCATGGCTATGGCTTTACAGGAAGGAAAGATTCAGCACATTCCGGGGCACTTTATTTCCCAACTGGCATAGATGCAAATGATAAAATGGTACAGGAAACTGATACCGTTGGAAAATCTTTTGTCTCTTTAAAAGACATTTTTGATGATGTTGACTTCACAGTATATGGATCTGGTGCCATTGTTATAAGTAAAGCCTGGTATAGCATGTCAAAATACGTAGATAATCTTATACAAATAAAGAATTTCCTTAAACCATATGAAATCTAATTATTCGTAATATTTAAATTAATCATAAACATAACAATATATATGATAGATTTTCTATCACAATTTGTAAGGGATTTATTAATTACGGTAAGTGCCACATTAATCGTATCACTCTTAGTATTTGTTTTTAGGATAACTATCTTAGTACACGTTTTGGAATTTATATTCTGAATTTCAAATAAAGATATTGAAATAAAGGCCTTTAGTCTTTCAATAGTTTATGATCAAACTTTTAATTTTGATTCACTTGAAGGAATAGGAAAGAGATTATCTGGTAATGGCTTTGGAATTAAATTCATTGATATGTATGATTTTATAGTAAACAAGACATTTTCTTATGATATTAAGATAAATAGTGGTTTTGATAACAACGATCTGGAACTTGAAGAAATACCCAATTCAATTGAAATTTCACCGTTAGAACAGAAATTCTCTTACAGAAGTGGTATTAATGATCTCGCTGCGGAACTTTATACAATACTTCAGAATTTAAGCAGCCTTGGTGTTTGCCAATATTATATAAACATAGTATTAAATGGGAAGGCTCAAAGAATTCATTTAGAGGATACAAATGGCATGGCACGTGAGGTACGGAAACAAACTGCCGGTGGCAGGTGGGGTAATTCCTATTCAAATTTACTCTAAAATTATCATTTAGCCCCTCTTTATTATCTTTTATAACTTTAAGCTTAGTGTAATGTTTTTAAGTCTCCTTTTATAAGAGTGTAATATTTTTCCTGTACTTTTATTTTGTATGTACAGAAAATAGTAACAGGATAAAATATTCTTACTAATTTGCTAAATAATTACATTATCCTTAATTATAAAAAGAAAATTATTTTAAATAATATAAATACTCTGATCAATTAAAAATATTGACAAAAGTTGATTTTATTCTAGTCTTTTTTAGTTAAAAAATGATAATGTAATATGTTTACTGTAAATTCAAATGACCCTTTACCATTATCCTTAATCAACCTCCATATTTATGTATTTCCTTAACAGCCATTCCTCATTGATGTCCATTGCTATTGAAACAACCAATCTCATCAATGAATCACTATTGGGAAATGCACCTATCTTTCTTGTCCTTCTCTTCAATTCCCTATTGAATCTCTCTGTTACATTGTTTGTATGAAGTTTCCTGCTATGTTCTCCAGGGAATGATATGTATGAATACAATGAATCATACCATTTATAGAACATGTCAATGGATTTATCAAGCTTCAATTTCTCCATTCTGTCTATTGCTATCTTGAACAGTGATTCATCCATTAGAGCCTCTGACACTATCTTTGATATATCCTTCCACTGTTCCTTTCCCATGGTCTTTCTTAAATTCTTAAGGAAATGGAAATGGCAGTACTGCCATAATGATCCTGGAAATGACTCTTTAACTGCATTCATTATCCCCTTATGGCCATCTGATATTACCAGTTGTACTCCTGTCAATCCTCTTTCCTTGAGCTTAAAGAAGAAATTATTCCAGTCCATCTCATCCTCTGAATTATAGATATCCATGGAAAGAATCTGCCTTATTCCATTGCTGTTTATACCTATTGATGTGTATAATGCCATTGATCTGTATTTGCTGTTTTCCCTGACCTTAAAGTAAGTAGCATCTATGTACAGGTATTTTATTGGTTCATCTATCCTTGTTTCTAAGAATTCCTTAACTTTTATATCAAGGTCCTTATTCAGTGATGATACATACTCAGGCGATACATTCACTCCTAAGCTATTTATTATATTGTTAACAGACCTGGTAGATACTCCATTGATGTATGATTCTGCTATTACAGAGTTTAAAGCCTTTTCAACAGTGGAGTATTTGTCAAATACCTTAGTTGTAAAAGATCCTGACCTTATATCAGGCTTGTCTAATGTCAGTTCTCCATCTAATGTCTTTAATTTCCTCTTCTTGTAACCATTCCTGTATCCTGTCCTTTTATTGTTTCTTTCATATTTATCAGCATTTAATTGTTCAATGGCCTCCTGATCCATTACATTGTTTAAAAACCATGTAATCAATTCTTTCTTTCCCTCTTTTCTATCATTTATGAAAAGCTTTATTAGTTCTTCTATACTTATTAATTGACTCTTTGCATTTGTCATTTTGTTTACCTCATTATGATATTGCAAGGAGTCATTTTAAATTTACAGCAAAAGAATTACATTATCTAAAAAATCTGTGTGCATTTATTTATATAATATTTTAGAATATAATTAATTATATGAGTAATAATAAAATTGTAAAGATTGTTCCAGGGCTCTTTATTGGATCTATTGTTACTGCGTTCATACCTCGCCTTTTTCAAGCAGTTATTATATCTCAACAATCTGCAAGGAGCAACAGAATCCCTCCTGTAGATTCGGATCTGATTTTTATTATAGTAATACTTGTGATTGTGGTCGTGGTAAGCTACCCATTATATGAAATTTTCGTGGATTAATTTGAATTTTTGGCTATCTTCTAATATATACATTGAATTTGTTGCTATAGTAAATTTCAGCAGTTGACATGGGAAATAAATGCATAACTACATAGGATCATTAAAAATAGTTTGCAACATCTGTAAGTATGCCAAAAACATTGTACTATCTATGATGGCATAAGTTTTTATTCTTATAATTATCCCATTATGATGGAAACCAACAAACTTGAAAATGATATAAGCTTATTTTATAATGAACTGATTAATAGTAAAAAGGAGTATTTGCAATTGTTCTCAGCTCTTCAGATTCAGATAGAGGGAGGGTTTAGAGGGGAAATTATGCATTGTTTTAAAAAAAAATGGTTATAAGATGACCTCTGAAAATAGGGAGTTTCCAGTTACTAATAAGGAAAGAAAAAAGGTAGTTCTAAAAGTTAAACTTAACAATGTATCTTACTGGATAGAGTTAAAGCATCTCCTTGTTGGCTATCAAAAGGGAAATAAGGAAGAAGGCAATCAATATGGAAATTATTTTCCTCTGAATTTTTATTTCTACTCTAGTACATATATCAGCAATGACATTGAAAAATTAAAGAAGGTATCAGTCGTATCCCAAGAAACAACTTACAAATATGTTCTTGCTTTTTTATCCACAAATTACCCAAAGGACAAAGAAATAAAAAACGGAAAAATTACATCAAAAGAAATATTGGAAAAACAGGTTGATAGTATTTTAAATTCCAAGATGAAAGAGGAGCCTTTGATAAACAAGGCACGTCTTATAGCACATGACTTTAATGAAGATTGCAACTTTGGATATTTCCTTTTGAAAGTTATAGTGTGAAATATTAATACTAATTTAAAAATATCCCCATGAAGGCATTATACGCTTATTATCTGTGAAAGAATAAATCCTATAAACCTTTAAATTTATTTAACTATAAAGGCATGTGGTTTAATGGACATTGATGAATTTATTATAAGATTTAATGAAATCAAGGAAAAGGGATTTATAAGGTCTCTGAGGAAGGGCCCCACAGGGATTGGCAACACCCTTGAAACATACTTAGGGATAAAGGAAAACAATATTAAGCTTCCAGACCTCGAAGGTGCAGAATTAAAGGCACATAGGGACAATTCTGAGAATATGATTACACTGTTTACTTTCAATAGGGGAGCATGGGTAATGAATCCGCTGGAGGCTGTTAAAAAATATGGAACAAAGGACAATAGTGGCAGGCTCGGCCTTTATTTTACAATGGGCTTTACCCAGAACAGTGCCGGGCTCTTCCTATATGCAGACGAACAAGCGGTTTCAGTGAGGCATATTGACGGTTCCACACTGGTAAGATGGAAGTTTGCAGACCTCCAGGAGCAGTTCACAAATAAGATCCCTGCACTGGTAATGGTTTACGCTAGGTCAGAGTTCAGGGGCGATGATGAGTGGTTTGAATTTTACAAGGCTGTGCTGCTGCAAGGCACCTCAAAGGACCTTTTAAAGGAAAGCATTAAGAATGGCATTATATTAATAGACTTGAGGTTGCATGACAAGGGCACAATGGCGAGGAACCATGGGACGGGCTTCAGGGTGCATGAAAAGAATCTGCCATTGGTCTTTTCACAATCAAGGGTGATAGGATAATAACAAAATTAGATGATTGGACATTCAACAAGGCATATACTAGAGGGTATACCCACGTTTACCATGATTACCCGGCGAGGATGATACCCCAGGTTGCAGATAAATTGCTATCCATATACGGCAAAGAGTCAAAAACATTGTTTGACCCATACTGCGGGACTGGCACATCGCTAGTAGAGGGATTGCTCCATGGGATAGACGGCATAGGCACTGATTTGAACCCACTGGCAAGGCTCATTGCAGAGGCGAAGTCTGATTACAATATCAATATAAGCCAGGTTGAAGAATACATTGAAAAATTTAACCAAGAGGCCAATAGCCTAGGCCCAGACATGCCACAAATCAAGAATATGGATTTCTGGTTCAATGATGGGATTGCCAAAAAACTGGGGAAGATCAGGGCATTTATAAATTCTATAGAAAGCAGCGATATTGGATTATTCTTTAAAATTGCATTCAGTGAAACAGTAAGGGAGAGCTCCAACACCAGGAAAAATGAGTTTAAATTGTTCAGGTATAGCCAGGAAAAATTAAAAAAATGGAACCCAGACCCTTTTATAATTATGAATGAAAAGCTGCACCGCAACCTCTATGGGCTTGTAGAGTTCGCCAGAAAACTCAATAAAATAAGCACAATGCCTAAAATCAGGATTTATGGATACAATTCTGTAAATGAAATCCCTAACAAAGACATAGAAGAAAATTACGCAGACATCGTTGTAACTTCCCCGCCTTATGGTGATTCCCATACTACAGTTGCATACGGCCAATATTCACGCTTATCGTCTGAGTGGCTTTCCCTAGCTGATGGCAATGTGGATAGGAAACTCATGGGAGGAATGAAATTAAAGTCTATCCCGGAATTCCCTTCAAATTCTTTGAACAAAGCCATAGAAATCATAGATTCTAAAAACAATAAAAGGGCATTGGAGGTCGCTTCGTTTTATAACGATCTTCAAATGTCAATAAAGAATGTTTCCAAGATCATCAAGCCATCTGGGTATTCTTGCTATGTTGTTGCCAATAGGACAGTGAGCTCGGTAATACTCCCCACATCAGACGCAATAAAGGATTTCTTTGAGCATTATGGTTTCAGCCATGTTGAGACATACATAAGGGAAATACCTAACAAAAGGATGCCGGTAAAGAACAGCCCCACAAATGTTGCTGGTGAAACTATGAATACAATGCTTAATGAGCATATTGTAGTAATGAAAAAATTGGGCAATTAGTGGTGTGTTAGCTGATCTAATAGATTAATACATATCTATTGCTGAACTATCGTGTAATATTGTTTATTGAGCTAACCTTATTATAATAGAATAACTCAGATCTCTTACTTTTTTCACTAATTCTCCCATTGATTCAAAAATGAATACATTCTTTACGATATAATTACTAAATGGTATCTAAAATTGTAGTTAATTATTTAATTCATATTTTAATATATTTTTGGACCTTTTTTGTTTTCAGAGTAATGACTAAAATGCGATTTATAGAGTCATATGAAAGAAGTATATAATCTACAAATTTAAATTACATTAAACTGACGATAATAATAAAAATAATCCAATAGTTTATATTTAAACCGTTTATACCATATATGGAAATGGTAGAACTACTGGATATAAGACACGGAAATAAAATTCTTTTATTCTTACTTGAAAGGTGCGAAATTAAAAAAACTGATTTACTGGAAATTATGAGCTCTTCTGATTCATTAAGCAGAAGTTTGCATGACCTTATTGATGTAGGGCTTATTGAATCCGAAACTACAATACATGGTCGCAAGGTCATCCTGACAAAGTTAACTCTACTGGGGAGAAGGGTTGCCAAGCAATTGAAAAAAGCAAATGACATACTGGTGGATTTTAATGAAAACCAAAACTATATGACCAAGAGCAAAAAGGGTGCAAATAATAGAACAATCGAATGTTTTCTTTGTGGTTTCGAGAACCCTGAAAATGCAAAGTTTTGCATGGAATGCGAAGCGAAACTTAGACTGTATTATAATGGATCTTGGGGGATATAGATGATGCTAAAGGAAAATGAATTAAATATAAAATTTATAAATTTTAAGCTGGAGAAGGCTCAAGTTGTAATGTATGATATTTTGACTTTAATAGATGGCAATAAGGTGAAAATAAAGTTTACTACTATAAAAAAGGGAGGGGAATCCATAGACTTTCATACATTTGTGGATATTATAGTACCGTCGTTCTGGGCAGCTAAGAGTGTTTTAAACTGGTATAAAATACACAAAAGGAAAGAAAATAGTGGTTTCAATTTTGATATAGGAAATAACAATATTTTATTCGAATTAATAGAAAAAATATTCGACGGCACAAGAAACAATCCTAATGCGGAAGCCTTTATAAAGACCCCTGAGTTTTCTTTAACGATTCGCAATGGGAACATTGGAGAACCAACACAAATACCATCGCCTGTAGCCACTTCGGATAAAAAAAGTAATGTTGAAAGACAGAAGTATAAAACATGCCCAAAATGCTTGACAAAGAACGACAAGGATGCAGTTTACTGTAAGCACTGTGGCAATAAATTTGAATGAGACGGGAGATTGATAATATGGATGAAAACAACGTAGAAAGATTTGAAAGGGTATTGAAGGCAAAGGAGCATATATGTGATGCTGGTATAGAACAGATGAAGAAGGTAGCAGAGAAACTATTTGAAAAACTGCAGAAGCCTGGACTAACTTCCGGCCTCTTATATGGCAGGGTTCAGAGCGGCAAGACTAACAATACTATAATGTGCATAGCCAAGCTCGCGGACGAATGCCAGTTTAAGCTATTTATAGTATTAACATCAGATAATACTTCGCTTTATGAACAAACATTGGAAAGAATAACCCACGGTCTTGCGACTATAGGTATAGTAGGATACAAAGATATATCCAACGGAAACGAAACAAAGCAGACCTTCATGACAAAACTGGGGCATAGGGGCGCAGTAATAGTAGGCACTAAAAACTACATCAACCTTAAAAAGATAATAGATTTCCTCCAAGATTTGGAATTGAAAGGGGTAAAAGCTGTAATATTCGACGATGAAGCAGACTTCGGTAGCCTGAACTCGAAGCAGAACAGAAAAGATGAGAGCGCGGTATACACTTTGATAGAGGAGCTCAGAAACATAATCACAGAAACGAGGTTTGTTGAGGTTACTGCAACTCCCCAGGCAAACCTTCTACAGAAACCTGAAGACGCACGCCATCCAAGCTTCATAATAACAATACCACCGGGGAATAGTTACATAGGTGGGGACAGGCTTTATGACCTCGACAGCCATAATGTCGTAGAGCGCCATCATCGGAAAGTCAGTAAGGTGGATGTTGAGTTGATAACGAAAAAGGATGATCCCCCTTCAGATGCCCCGGACAGCATATACATTGCGCTATGCACATTCTTCCTCGGGGGTGCCATGAAGAATATATCCTCTCCAGAACAGGAAAATTTCTCCATGCTGGTTCATATAAGCGCCAGCAGAAACATCAACAACACTTTATATGCCCTTGTACTTAATGCTAAGGACAAAATTTCAAAAGTTCTGCATGGAGAGTTGAAAGACGCCAAAATAGAGCAGTATCTAAAAGAGGCTTACATAGATATAGAGGGGACCATGGAAAACCCGAAAGAGATTGAATATGATGAAGCTCTCAAGAATGCAGCACTTTACATAGACCAATGCAGGCCACAGAAGGTAATGTCTGGAAAATCTACTGACGACCCAAAATATGATTCATTCTATAACATTCTCATAGGGGGCAACAGGCTAAGCAGGGGGCTTACAGTAAAAAACCTCACTGTATTCTACTATGCAAGAGCCTCTGGCGGCCCAAAGGTAGACACAATCCTTCAGCATTCCAGAATATATGGCTACAGAGAAAATGTTTTGGACATAATTAGGATATTCGCCACGGATGAGATATTTGAAAATTTGTACGATGCCTATAAATCTGATCAGGAAGAGTGGGAATTTATTGAAACAAAGAATCCCCTTGAGAAACCTCCAGTATTTCTATCTATTGAAAGGACTAGGCGGATCAGACCCACAAGGAGCCAAGTGACCCCCACTGAGAACTTAATAAAGTATTTTCCTGGAAGAACCTATTTCCTCTACCATGCAAAAGCTTCAAATGTTGCAAAAATAGATGAAATATTAATGGAGATAGATTGTAAAAGCAAAGACCCAGCAGAAATAGACTTTGAAACGGCTAAGAAGCTTATAGAACTGGCAGATTCCTATGTCCCCAATCAGAGATGGGACAAAGAAGCTCTAAAGACGGTACTGGAAAATATGAAGAACGGAGGCAACAAAATGTATATAATTGCCCGCAAGGACAGTGATTTAAAAAAAGACTATCATGCTGTGCTTTCTGGGCAGATTGAAGACAACATCAGGAAAGAAGATGGTCCAATCCTTTTCATGTATAGGACGTCCGGAAAAGGAGATGGATGGAATGGAGAAATAGCATGGATACCAGCATTAAGGATGCCGGAAGGACCCATAGCATATTATCTTGCAAACGATGTAGCTATCTCAAAGGGTGTGGGCGAAGAGTGACAAGTGGCAGCATTTTTTTATATTAGGATATGATAAGGTAAATATGGACAAGGGCGTAGAAGAAAGGCATAAGCTTAAATTAGTATCGCTCTTTTCAGGATGCGGAGGTCTTGACTTAGGCTTCGATATGTTCTCACGCTATGATATAAAATTTGCCAGCGATGTTAAAGCTGATGCCGCCATGACCTATGCCCAGAATTTTAAGTCTAGGACTGTCCGCAGTCTAGCTGAGCCTAACAGCAACGGTCCTTTATTCTTTCTAGGAGATATAAGGCAAATGGACTACACTGCGCTCAAGTCTTTGTTTCCTGAACCAGACATAGTAGCCGGGGGACCCCCCTGCCAGGACTTTTCTATAGCTAGGGGAAGTGATCGAGCCAAAGCCGGCATGAAGACAGAAAGGGGAAGGTTGTATGCTTATTTTGTTAAGGCATTGATATACTTAAAGCCAAAGTATTTTGTATTCGAGAACGTACCCGGCCTTGTATCTGACAACAGTGGGAAGACATGGGATATAATAAGGGAGGACTTTCAGAATTTATCTATCCACGTGCAGGATATCGAGAGGATAGCAGGGGACGGCTTAGACGGCTTTAATCCGGGTTACGTGCTTGCCTATGCTGGCGTTGTGGATGCATCTGCTGTCGGTGTTCCCCAAAAGAGGCACCGACTAGTAGTAATAGGGGTAAGAAATGACCTTGTAGAAAAAGCATCCGGCGGCTTATGCTCTAAGATGGTCACGAACATCCAAGAGTTGTGCAGGAAAAAGCTCGAAGGGGATGGATCTTTACTAGGAAAATACCCTATGACCACTATAGAAGCTTTCGAAGGATACCCCTTGGACCAGGTCCAGCAGAAGTACGGAGAGATCATGGATGAATGGCTTATGAATAAAGCAAACAAAAAGGTAAGTGCTTTGGAAAAATGGGCGCAGAAACATGAGAAGGAAAGTCCAAAAAGCATCATCGAAAGCTATATAAAAGTCAACGGTTTGAACTTAAATTCCCAGGAAAAATCCTATATCATGAAGCAACATGAAATAGTGCTGATGCAACTTGGATACTATGGAAGAAAGGTCTGTGCAGGCAATTTCGCGGATGGATCATGCGATCGTTTCAATGAAAGGGAGAATGTCATTGAGAGGATGTTCTACACACCCCCCGGTGAGAACTACAAATTTCTATACCCATACCGCCAGTTTAGAGTCGAAGGAAAAGGGATAAGCATGATCTATAAGAGAATCCATCCACTCAAGCCTGCTTACACAATTACAGCAAATGGAGGGGGGGGAACACATGGCTATCACTATGATAGGACAATGAGCAGGCTTACATTAAGGGAAATAGCTAGGTTGCAGTCTTTCCCAGATTCTTTCATGTTCAAGGGAACAAAGGCCGAGGTAAATAGGCAGATAGGGGAAGCGGTTCCTCCGCTACTCGGCATGAGAATAGCTGAGGCTATATGGGAGATAGACCAAATGATCCACAAACAGTTGAAATCAATCAGAGCCGAACATGCATAAAGCAGTTTTAATTGCATATCTCTATTCCGTGAGACTCAAGCAACCACATAACGCCTTCTGCCTGGAGTTTTTTTATCTCGTGCCCCCATATGACTAAGATGCACCACCCGGATTCTTTAAGGATGTCTTCATTGGCTAAATCCCTCTTTACGTTATTATCCAGTTTCGGAAGCGAGTAATTCTTATGTGTCTTTGGAGGATGGTAACACTTTGGGAACTGATGCCAGAAGCACCCGTTGAGGAATATTGCAATTATTTGGCTTGGAATTACTAAATCGGGGTTTCTTGGATCTTAGGATGCATGATGTGTTCTATTCCATATAATTCTAGTGATTCATGGACAAGCTTTTCTTGTTTGGTCCACTTACTCCTTATCCTAGACATTGTTTTTCTTCTAGCTTCGGTGCTCATATCATCGGTCAACAAAGATCACATCACGAAAATAAATACCTTAAGCTAATTAAAACATTCGATTTTATTGGAGATGGTAAGATATGCTAAACTTGTTTCCAACATCTGGCCTCTTCCTGTTATATTATCTTCTTCTGCCTGTAATCTTGCCTTTTACATTGGAGCGAGAGAGTACATCAGTCCTATAGCATGCACATATGTCCATTAGCCAATTTTCTTAGTTTTCATACAATAATTAATCTTGATTTATATTAGCCCTCAAGCATTGGATAATTAACCTTCCTGGCACACATGACCAGCAGTTTTGCCTTGTATTTCTCATTATCCGTTATGTTGTCAATCTCATCCAGTATAGATTTTTCCAGGTTTTCAGGTCCTGCTCAAATTCCAAAATGGCAGGCGCAGTATCTTTAGGTAATGCTATGTTATCAATTCCCCTGAAAGTGCAGTAGTAGACATAGGTAGCCATATTCTTCTGAATACGTGTAATCCCAATTGTTTGCCATGCATTTTAATTGCAATAAAATGACTCATGCCTGTTTATAGATATGAATGCCACGAACCTATATTTTTTCGATATTTATTACAGGTCCCCCTTCAACGGTATAACCGCTGAATTCCACAATGAACGTGAATTCTTGCCCTTTCGTGTTCTCAGAATGGGTCCCTATCGTAAACCTGAATTCGGCTCTGGTGTCAGGATATAGCTTTAACTTGCCTCCACCTAATCCAGCAGCAAGCGCAGCGTCTTTAATGCCAATATGCCCTGGCAAAATTTCTATCTTCTCAATACAGTTATCGCTAAAAGGTTTAAAGGTCGCAATTATGGTGAAGAAATTTGCACATAAGTATTCCCCCTAGCCATGTTATTATAAAAATGAGTATGCGGAACAATACTATAGCCTGATGTCCACCGCATTAAAAAAGGATTAAACGGTGCCAACGCCTCCCGTTCTCCGTTCCCATTTTTCTTCTCCAGGAGCATAAACCGCAGGTATACATTTCTGGCATAGGCTGACTTTACATTGTTTAAGTTGATAACTTTCAGCCTGTATAAATAACATTTTTCTGATATGCCTAGAGCTGAAGGCATACAATTGGGTGGAGTGGACAGGAACTCGTCATCGCAGCCATGGAAGACCCGTAACCGGGGCTTTGTGGGCTTGAAAATATTGAGGTAGGCAAAAATTGCTAGTGAAAGGGTGCCAACGGAACTTATCGCCCCTACAATTTCTGACAGCGACATGATAACCCAAGCTCCCTACACAGGATCTCTTATGCCAATTTTATTTTCACCATGCCGTTTCACAGCTAAGGCATCTTTAAGGCTTTCTGCTACGGCCCTTGCAAGTGGCGGCGGGACAGCATTGCCAACCTGCCTGTACCCGGCTGAGACATTGCCGTACTCAAATATGAAATCGTCAGGGAAGCCCTGGATCCTTGCGGCCTCCCTTACAGTAAGCCTCCTGTATTCGTTTCCTGTGAAAACCCATTTGTTTTGCGAAACTTTCTCCATTGCGCATGACCCTGGGTAAAGCGGGGCATGCCTGCCTCCAGCCTGTATTGTGAATGACTGGGACTCCCAGCCCCTCCTCCTGTTCCTGCTCATGTATATGGTTGAAAAGCTGCCTACCATATACTCGTGGTTTGGGAAGAGCACATTTGGGTTGGGCTTGTTCTTTTCCAGGGCAGGCACAGCCTCGGGGAGCCCTGCAAGCGCCTCCCTGATATCCTTCCATTTCTTGGTGGCAATGCCGTCTATTGTTGACCCTTCCTTTGTGCACAACGGCCCAGGGTAGGAATATCTGCTTCCAATGTCCTTCCTTATCCCGGCAACTATTACCCTCTTCCTTTCCTGCGCAAGGCAAAAATCCCTTGCGTCCAGTATCCTCCAGGCAACGTTGTACCCTGCCCCGGACATTAGTTTAAGAATCTTCCTGAATGCTGCAGAATTCCTTGGCATAGCTATGCCAGGCACGTTCTCTGCAATGAAGGCCTTTGGCTGCTTTGCCTCCAGCAGCCTGATGTATTCAAAGAACAGCTTCCCCCGTGGGTCATCCTCGCCACGGAGTGCGCCGGCAACGCTCCAGCTCTGGCATGGCGGGCCCCCGATTACCACATCAGCATCTGGTATTTCCTCGGGCCTGACATCAAGTATGCTGCGCCTGTCCAGTGCCACCCCGAAGTTCCTTAAGTAGGTCCTGCCCGCCTCCCTGTCTATGTCATTCGCATAGGCAATCTCAAACCCTGCCTGGGCAAACCCAAGGTCCATGCCGCCGCATCCTGAGAATAGCGATATTGCCTTCACCATGACACCTCCATCACCACTGCATCCATTAGCTCTGCCGGGTTGTTTGGGCTCGGCATCTTCCTCCTGGCTGCATTCACCCCCCTGGGCAGGGCGCCCATGGACCTGTACTTCCCCTCCTCCATTATTGCATATGCATAGAACTCCTTCCCCTGCTGCGGCGGGGCTATATCAGCAAATGCCCTGGCAGGGTCCATTATCTGCCACATGCCCCTGACCCTGAGGGAGGCCCTCCCGAGCGGGTCTGCCCTGTTCACCCTGCCAAGCTCCTTTGTCTCGGAATACTCAAGGCCCGATCCCTCTATGGCGCCCCTTACGGCGTCTGAGAGCCTGCTGCTTATGGACTGGTAGATGCTGCCATTTGCGGCATAGCACCTGCCCTGGACAAAGTATATGCTCCTCGCCACCCCGTCCGGGACTGTGCCCACTATGTAGAACAGGTCCAGCGGGCTGCCCCTTATTGTAGCCCTGCACTCTGAGGTGAGCATTGGGTCATCCCTGGAAAGCACATCGCGCGGGTGGGAGCTGTTAAGGGCTATTGTTGATGAAGGCTTTTCATGCTTCTTTATTTCGAATGCATCGCCCCCTGCTGCTATGGCATCCGGCGGGAAATTCTGGTTGCCCAGCCATGAGAATTCCCTGGAAAATGAGCTTTCACGTTCTGCAGGGCTTTCATAAAATTTCCCGGTGAGGAGGTCCTTTACGTACTCCTCGAAGGCAGAGCCCACAGAATTTATCCCTATCTTGTATGACCTGGAATACTGCCCCAGGTCGTTGAGCCTGTGCATTGCCAAGGCCCCCATTGCATTTGCCACGCTTGCAGCCATTGAATATACCAATAACTTAATGCGCCGTTGCATATATAGGTTTTCCATGGACAGCGTGATGAGGTCCAAGATCATGTCCAGGATAAAGTCCAGGGGGACCGGGCCGGAAATGGCGCTGAGGAGGGGGCTCTGGCACCGTGGCCTGAGGTACCGGGTGCAGTACGGCAAGGAAAGGATAGACATAGCTTTCCCGGGGAAGAAGGTAGCAGTCTTTGTTGACGGGTGCTTCTGGCATTCCTGCCCGGTGCACGGCAATATGCCAAAGTCCAATGTCGGGTACTGGAAGCCAAAGCTTGAGAAGAACATTGAAAGGGCCAGGGCAAAGGATGCCAGGCTTCAGCAGGGGGGCTGGGTTGTTTTGCATTTCTGGGAGCATGAGGTAAATTCCGATGCAGCTTCATGCATAAGCAAGGTTGAGGGGATTTTATCCGATCCTGAAAAGGAAGGCTGAGGTTGGGGTTATGATGCTTGTGGAGTAATTGTCTAGGGAGGACATGTACAATAGCGCCAACTGCCACTCAATGTTGCTTTTGCCGCGGTACTCTACCCTGTAGCCATTTGGGAGTGCATAAACTGCACAGCCCTTTGAGGCAATATGCCGTATAATTCCCTCTTCATTGCCTTCAGAACCTTGCATTTTAATGCCATTCCAATAAGGTATATATATTTTCCATGGAAGGTTTTGCGTGGGGCTTGCACGCGCATTGCGGCTCTTGGGAAGCTAGAATCCTATATGTGCCCCGTTAATTGTTAAAAGCTAGAAATAAAAATATAGTAAAATATGCGATGTTCATGGCTGCCTAGCTAAATTGGTTTGGCCCATAAAATAAATGAGGGGCATTTGGTTAAAAAATGCTTGAGGAAAAACATAATTTATTTTTCCTAACATTTTCTTTACCATTATTTATCTCCCTCCATCTTCAAGCTCATCTATTATCTCATTTTTCAATTCAGTGAAAGATTTCTTGCTAGTCCCAAACTTCCCGGCCTCGCCCCTTTCTGACTCTCAAAAGGCGTCGCTGAAATGCTCAGGCATATTCTCCAATAGTGCCTGGAGCTGAGCCTTTGTCGGCACCTTCCCAAGATTCCTTTTCCTGGCAATCAGGATAGGCAGGAATAGGTGCAATGAAAACACCCCGGCTGTTTTCATGAGCAGGGATTTCTTCCACTCAGTATATGAATTTGGGCATGCTTCAAATATTGCCCCCCAGTAGTTGTTCAACAAGCTTGTAACCTCGCCTATATTAAGGCCGGCACTTTGTGCATAGTCTAGGACCGGATCCAGCGGCTTGCTGAATGACCCCTCTGATATTAGCGCATCCTTGTGGCTATTTGGGGAGATTATAAGGGCATCCATGGACCTGATGCGTCAAGCTGCTTAGCTATGTATATGGTGTATTGGGCATATTCATCCCTAAGGTTAGATGTCAATACCCTTAATATTCTGAAAGAAATTAAAACAAGAATGGAAAGGGAATATGTTAGGCCATTATCCTTTAATTTTGTTTTAAAGAAGATAATAGAGAAAGAGGAGAGGAAGATAGCAATATTAAATTGATAATTTTTCATCATAAAGTTTAAACATTCAAAGAATTTATTTGGAGAGCTTTTTTATTTCTTGTATATTGTGTTACCAGATATGTCAGAATACTTAAAAATCAAGGATAGGTGAAGAATATGTGCTATTTTTGATAAAGACCAGGGAAATATCCTGCAGCTTAAAACGCTTATACGGAAAACCGATTCCGGGCTTTATTTATGTGATTGCAATGTTGAGATTACAAGATTCGACATCCTATTAAAGCGGAAAAATTTTTACTTAAGATCACCATCCAACAACAGGGATTTATATGAAAGAAAAATTTGATGCTACTTGGTATAATTTGAACCCACTTGGTATTGAAAAATTAAAAATGGATATTTCTCATGGCATTACGGTTGAAAGCCTCTCTGTCGGTAGCAATCCAAAACAGGATTCGTGGTCGCTGGAATATTACCTGTCAGCAGACAAAAATCTTGATTTACAGGAATGGAAAATTAAATGCTTCCATCAAAATGCTAATGGAAATCCAACGGTAGCAACCAACCAACTATATTTGAAAAGAAAAGAAAATCAGTGGACATGGTATTTGGATTCCGGAAATATTGGGACTAGTACATCGGCAAAGTATATTGATATTTCATCTACCCCCTTCACTAATTATTTCCCAATAATGGAGTTGATGCAAAACAATAAATGCCAAGATACATTCACGGTACTTTTTGTTGAGGTGCCGAAACTGGAAATATCTTTGAAAAAGCAAACTTATAAGAAGATTGGGCCCAGGGAATTTTCTTATAAGAGTGACAATTCTCAGAATGTATACCCTATAAAAGTGGACGATAATGGAATGGTTATAAAATATGGCAATATATGGCAAGGAATTATTGAATAATCTAATAATTGACACTCGTGGCTTGTTCTTAAGCTACTAATAACCGTTAATCATGGGCAGGTCAAAGATGAGGCTTTATTGTTCGATGAAGCTTGCGTAAATTTATCAAGTCTTTCATAGATTTATATACTTGAATTACTACAATTAAGCCCAAAAAATAGTCAACTACGGTTAACAGACTGGATTTAAATATAGTTTCAAGAGAACATTATTAGGGTATTTCTTGTATAGGGTAAAAACAATACATTTTAAGCCAACGCAGGCTGGAAATAAAAAACATGCAATTATAAATTCTAGCGCGTACCTTGGAATATCCCTTGAAAGTGATTAATTCTCCTTACAATGCTTTTGTTATAGCAATATTCCCTTCAAAGCTTCCCTCTCTATTTCTGGTGTAATAACCATATAATATTTTATCGTTGTAAGTGCATTGCTATGTCCAAGCCTCCTGGCAATAATTTTATCACTTACCCCATGCTGCAATAAATATATTGCAAGCCCATGCCTGAACATATGGGGGTGCAAACTTAGGCCTATTTTATTCCCATAGGCTTTAACAATCTCCCAGGCCCTCTGCCTGGTGAAATTAAAGAATTTCCCATTTACGTTGTATTTCCTCATGAAATTAGAAATATCAAGCAATAATGAATCCGATACCGGAATATTGTTTATAAATCCATGCCTCTTCTTAACCACCAGGGTTATAATCTTTTCACTAAAATCTATATCATCTGTCTTTAGGCCTATGATATCTGAGATCCTTCCTCCAAGCTCCCACATAAATTCCATTAACAGCTTATCACGATCTTTCAGGTATGGCACCATTTTTTTATTCAGGTATCTGTGGTATTCATTATTTTCTACCTCATTCAATAAGGACATGTAGTCATTATATGTGACATGCGGCGGCAGCTCTGACTCATCTTTTATTCTTAATGCCATCCATCATCAGGATGAATTACG
>JAJZZW010000128.1 GCA_021797385.1 Thermoplasmata archaeon
AATTCAATATATAATAAGATTCCAGAAGGCTATGATAGGGCAAATGCATACATATCCTTTTTCCAGGACGTTAAGTGGAGAACGTTCATTGCAAAGCAGATTATTGTGAATTATAAACCTGAAAAAATACTTGATGCAGCCTGTGGAAAGGGTGAGCTTACATTTACAATAAGGCAGTTTTCTGACGCCTTTACGGTAATGAGCGATTATTCAGAAAATATGCTTAAAAATTCTATAGTCAATGGTAATATGGTATTAGCTTCCTTCGATAATCTTCCCTTTAAGGACCATTCATTTGATTCTGTTATGAGCACCTTTGCTTTGCATGCGGCTGACAGTATTGAACCTGTAGTAAAAGAATTTGCCAGAGTAACTTCAAATTCTGTGGGAATCATAGCCATGGGAAAATCCGATAACCGGTTCCTCCGATTTATTTCAGGCGTATATTTGAAATATATCCAGCCATATATGGCAATACTTGGTCATGAAAAACCTTCGGATTACAGATTTATATATTATATTTATAAGAGAATACCGACAAATTCCGAGATAAGGGCAATTTTTGAGAAGTATTTTGTGCTGGATTTATTCGAGGAAAAGGCATTTGGAACAGTTTATATTATATCAGGTAGAAAAAAATAATTTAGAATTATTAATTCTATCCATAAAATGAAGCGAATTTTGTTATTTTGCTAACGTGTCAACATACAGATTATTCTGAATGCAACAATTTCTATGCTATGACTGGCATATGTATTTCGACTCCACTGTTCAACAGAATGGAAAAAGTGTTCAAAGTATACATAGTTGAAAATCTAATAGCCTTGGGTTTAGAAACATATTTGCCGAAGCGGAATGGCATACACTCTTGGGAAGTGGTGCACTGGTGTACAGACAGTAGAAAATTCAAGATGGATACCAACAATCCAATGATTGACGGAAAACTTACAGGTTGTCTGTTCTATTTGGTTGAAGAACGAATCTGGAATAATAAAGGTTAGATTTCTGGATAAAATATTATTGTCTATCTATGGTTATTTGCTTTTCGAAAATATATCCTGATGGAAACTCTTGATCATTTGGGAGTTCAACGTATCTTGCAAGTCCTTCTGGTGCACATGTTGTACCTGTACCAGTATATTCGAAGGATGTCCCTGATAATATTGTATAGTATTCCAGTCTTTCCCTATATAGGGCAACCTGTGCAGTCCCTTTTCTGTAGACCTTATCGTTGTTGTGCTCAAATTTCCAATTTTTGTTGATGAAATTATCCAATTTTGTTGAATCGTAGAGATAATTAGAAATGTCTATGCCTCCAACAAAAAAGAAAAATTTGGACACCACGTTCATGCCATATGAGTCCATAAGCCTTATTGATGGCTCATTACTGGTTTCAACCATGCATCGCAGGGAATGTAATCCATTTCTGTATGCAAACCCATATGCAAAGTCCAGAAGTTGAGTACCCAGATGCTTCCTTCTTGACTCTGGTCTTACACGCAATCCACTGAACCAGAGTGAACAATCATTCAGCTTCTCCAGTTTAATGAATCCTTGGATGGTTTTATCTATTATAACATAGACATTCCCTGCATCCAGATACGATGGTCCATATTGAGTGTTGATATAATCATCATAACCTGATCTTGCAGAAATATCACTTATATATTCCCAGTCATCATTGTTAGCCTGCCTGATCATCAGTCTAGAATTTGAACAGGTTCATAATATTTCTTATAAGGTACAAATCATTTTTCCTTTTCCTTTTTTGAATCTTCAGGATATTCAACAGGTTTTCTGAACATGGAAATTATTCCCGCGAAGGCCGTGATTCCAAATCCCACATAGAAAACGTCATGCATGGATGTCATGAAGGCCGGTGCAATTGTTTCTGGGAACCAGTGATGACCGGTAATTGTACCGATCGTATTTGCTGATATGCCTGAAAGCACACCTTGCGGTACAGTTGTCAGAACATCCTTTACTGTATTGAGTCCTAGAAAGGTGGAGAATAAAATCTCGGTTGGCGGTATGCCTGAAAAATATGATGTGAGTGATGTTGCCTGCTCTCCTGATAGTGCAGAAGTTATAGCTCCTGGATAGTAAAGTGCCAGTCCAAGTATCAGTATAGAGAAGAATGCACCGATGCTTGCTGTATAACCGGCGTTTCTCATCGTATTAAGAACTCCTGAAGTTGTTCCCCTCTCACTTGGTGGAACCGATGACATGGCAACTGTAAGATTTGGCACGTTGAATATGCCGTAACCTATACCGAATATTGTTATCACTATAGATAAAAATATGTATGAAAAATCATAGGTTAAAAGTACAAGGGCAAGTAGTGAAAAGGCAGAAATGAAGAGGCCTGCAGTAGTAAGAACTCTTGGGTCAAAACGTAGCGACAATTTAGTTGAAAGTACACCGAAGATACCCATGGATATTGGTAATGGTAACATATATATTCCTGCCCAGAGTGGTGTCACAGAATACCCGTATCCGTGTATAGGAAGCCATATTCCCTGGAAGATAAGAGTTAACATGTACATTAATCCCATCATGCCCAGAGCAGAAACAAATGCAGTGAATACACTTATACTGAAATTTCTTGATCTGAAAAGCTTTGCATCAAATATCGGGCTCTTTGCCCTCTTTTCTATAAACGGGAGGATTATCAGCATTGCTGTTCCAGTAATAAGGGCTGCTATCACCATTGGATTGGTCCAACCCATGGGATTATTTTTGTATGGCGTAATGCCGTATGTAACACCGAGCAAAAGTACAATGAAACCTACTGCATAGATAATATTGCCAGATATGTCAATATGCCGTGCTGCTCTTTCCCTCTTATCTTTAAGTTTGGTATAAGACCAGAAAGTGCCGAATATTCCTACAGGAATGCTGACAAGGAATATATCCCTCCAGTAAATGGTTGCCAGTATGCCTCCCAGGACTATACCTATGCTGACTCCTGAAACTGCCGCCACACTGTTTATGGATATAGCAAAACCTCTTTCTCTTGGGGAGAAATTATCTGTAATTATCGCAAATGTATTGGCCATTATAAATGAGCCGCCGATTGCCTGAACTATTCTAAATATTATAAGCTCCAGTGCTATAGTATAACCTGTTCCAGGAGCCATATAAAGGAGAATAGAACCTATTGTAAATATCAGAAAGCCAAGATTAAAGATTCTAACCCTCCCGAAAATATCTGAAAGTTTTCCTATGCTCACAAGAAGTGCGGAGAGTGCAATCATATAACTCATTATTAACCATAGTAGATATGGAAATGATTGGGGTGACATTGGATTTAAATGAATCCCATCAAAAATAGCAGGTAGAGCTACAATGATTATACTTGTATTGATTGTTGCCATTAATTGACCTATTGTAGTATTACTGAGCGCTATCCATTTATCCTGCATTATTTTTAAATTGCAGTTAAATATTTAAATATTATTACTAAATAATTTATTGATAAATTATATTTTCAATATTGTTAAATATCACAATGGAAGTTTATTCTATGGGAATAACTGATTAGATATTAACCCATAAAGTCGTCAGTTTTTAGAATTAAAACTAGTTAAATTAATTAAATAATCTATCATTATCTATTATGGCTACAGTAACGCCATATTCAGATGAAAATCGTTATCTTGCGCAGGAATTCCTCATGAAGGACCCTTATAAAAATACTGTGATGTCTGCACTTCTGGAAGAAAGCGGTAGGAATTCGCAGCTTATTTACGATAATGGAGTGATAAGGGGAGTTCTGGCTGTCTCTTCTGATTACAGAAATTTATGGTTTTATGGAAATAGGGCATCTTTTAAAACGATACTGGAGAATATTGATTATACCCAGTTTAATTTATATATTGACCAGAAAAATCTGGACATAGCAATGAGCAGATTCAATTTTTCTACAACAAACATTCTGGTAATGCGCCTCAAGATCAGGGATTATGATATAAGATCCGGAAATGCGCAGAAATTAAAGGAGGATGAAATATCTGATTATGGAAAATCCTTCGGGACTGTTCCTGAATTGGCAAACACTTTTGTTAAATTTAAGGATGGAGTTATTGTTGCATCTGGTGGTGTACTATGCATTAATCGCAGGTCCTGTGCACTTGGGTCAATTAAATATATAGAAGGATACGAAAACAATATTTCTGATGTAATTTCAGCTGCCGTTTCAGAATTCAGGAATCAAACAGAGAATATTGTAATATACCTTAATTCCAATGGAAAAATTAGGTCTATTCTGGAGGATGATGGTTTTATATTTACAGGTAACATGATAAAACTGTATAAAGAAATTTGAATTTATCTTAAAGTGTTATCCGGTAATATACTGTAATAAACCAGGAAAAATTATAGTCTCCGGACATAGATTTATATAAATGCGTGACTTTTCCAATCATATGAGGTATGATATTGTTATTGTGGGAGCCGGAATGGCAGGCTTGACATCTGCATACTATCTTAAAAAGATGGACTCTAGCCTGAAAATTCTTGTAGTAGACAAGGCCAAAACATTTTCACAGGGGAATACAGCGAAGAGTGCCGCCGCATTCCGGGATTTCTTTACATTGAGAGAGAATCAGGTAATGGCACAGAGCGCCATTAATTTTTACAAACATCTGCAAAACGATATGGGTGTTGATATCGGCATGAAATTTACGGGATATTTATTCCTGTTCGATCACGAAACTGATAAAGAATTTGTTTCAAAATATCCCCATTCCAGAATCGTGGATGAAGACATATCACAGCTTTTCAATCTTAACATCGATAAGGATACCCAGGAAGTCATGGGCATTGGATCTATAAAATCTGCAGTAATTGATGAAAATGCAGGAATTATAGAGCCTGATCTATTATCAGAATGGTATTATAAACAGTCTATTGATATGGGTGTGGATTTTAAATTTAATACAATGGTAAAAAGACTTGTGCTTGCCCCTCTGGAATCCATGAATTATCCCGGAGAACCATTCAACTGGCAAAAATCCGAGATAAAATATGCGGAAACAGATAAGGGAATAATTGAAGCTGACTTTTATATACTATGCACCGACGTCTGGACCACGGCATTGCTGGACCCCATAGGGATTGATTCACATCTGAGACCGAAAAAAAGGCAGATATTCCAGATAACTTCCCCGGGGATACGGGAGATTATCAATAAAAATATATTCAACGATTCCGGAATATTTCCATTTACAATATTTCCCACGGGCGTGTATATGAGACCGTATCCTCAGGCAAATTCCTTCTGGACCAGCCTTGCTGATGAATTGAATAGAGATTTTTCCTTTACGGAGAACCCTGAGCCTGAGCCTGATTTTTATACATATAATATAAAACCGA
>JAJZZW010000129.1 GCA_021797385.1 Thermoplasmata archaeon
GAATGTTTCCTCCTCAGAATCAAATACTTTAGCAGGACCCTTATGATATTTTACCTTGGATGCAGAGCTCTTAAAAACACTTCCCTCTGTGGCAAGATTTCCTTTCAGAATATTTATGCCACCGTCCTGATTAAACGGTTTATCAAAATCAGAGATTATATCCCCCTTTGTATATATTTTTATATCCTTCAGGTTCTCCTTTATGGTTTTACCTGTAACAGTCATCTGTTCACCATCTAAAAGTCCGTGGTCAAGTAAAACCTTCATCAAAACTGGCACACCACCTACTTTGTCCAGGTCTGCCATCACATATTGGCCAGACGGTTTCATATTAACTATTTCCGGAACCTTTCTGGAAATTCTTTCAAAATCATCAAGAGATAGTTTCAATCCAGCCTCATGTGCGATTGCTAGCAAATGCAGGACTGCATTGGTCGATCCACCGGATGCCATTAAAACTGTTATTGCATTGTAAAATGACTCTTCTTTCAGTATATCTCTTGGTTTTAAACCAGTTTCAAGAAGATTCATGACAGCTTTGCCCGTCATGTAGGCATATTCCTGTTTTGCACCATCAACCGCAGGTGGAGAAGCGCTTCCTGGAAGTGCAAGCCCGAGTACCTCGGTCATCATTGCCATTGTATTTGCAGTATACAGCCCCCCACAGGAACCAGCAGTGGGTATGGCGTTATCCTCCATAAGCTTAAAATCCTGCTCCGTCATCTTTCCGTTCATATATGCACCCACAGCTTCGAATAGATCGCCCACTGCTATCTCTTTTCCCTTGTAATAACCGGGTAACGTTGTTCCTGAATACATAACTATGGAAGGAATATTCATTCTTGCCATGGCCATCATCATTCCAGGAGACGTTTTATCACATCCTGATAGAGCAGCAAAGCCATCGTATCCGTGGGCATTTACTGTCAACTCTACGGTATTTGCTATGAGTTCCCTGCTAACCAGAGAATATTTCATTCCCTGAGTTCCCATTGCAATTCCGTCTATGACTACTGGTGTTGTAAAAACTCTCGGAGTACCCTTATTGCTCCTTATTCCCTCCTTTGTATGATTGGCAAGGGATAAAACATGGATATTGCACGGGCCTGCTTCGTTCCATGCGGCTGCTATTCCAACCATATAATTTTTCAGATCATTATCATTTAGTCCCATTGCCTTCATATATGCACGGTTCGGTGACCTTTCCGGGCCGGCATATGTCATATCAGAACGTTTCATTTTAAAATAAAAGACAATATTATATTTAATATTTTTTAATAATCTCCGAGTTCAAAAATTCTAACACAAAAAAAACTAAATAGTATAGATACATACAGCATATTACCTGTTACATTATATGTATGTTGATTGGGCACGTTTGAAATTAACTGTCACGGATACTACATTAAAGTAATCGGGAATATGGTGGCAAACATGAAAAGTGTGAGTAGGTTTATCTAACATCTGTGGCGTATTTTTTAGTAATAGTTTTAGTAGTAGCTTGTCAGTGAGTTTTAGATTTTGCAGGAGTGGTTTATATGAAAGGTTCTGAACTACTTTTAAAGGCAATGAAAAGGGAAGGCGTAAAAGATCTTTTCGGCATACCTGGATTATATAACATGCCCTTATATGATTCATTCATTGAAGATGTAGAATCAGGGGAATTGAGGCATATATTAATGAGGCATGAACAGGCAGCTGCCCATGCAGCCGATGGCTATGCCAGGGCTACAGGAAATCCCGGTGTGCTCACGGCTACAGCGGGACCGGGTGTAACAAATATAGTAACCGGTTTAATCACAGCATATCAGGATTCGTCTCCGGTTGTTGCAATAACAGGAGCAGTAAATAGGAGTTCAATGGGAAAGCTTTCTTTTCAGGAATCCGATACACTGGGTGTATCATTCCCCGTAACCAAGTATGCTGTAGAGGTCAAAACCGTGGAAGAAATCCCTGTCTGGGTGAAAAATGCATTTTATATAGCTTCCACAGGTAGACCCGGCCCAGTGGTTGTTGATGTACCCAGGGATGTACAGATGGAGGATATAGACAATGTTACATATCCTGATTCTCCAAATGTGCATTATAAACCTTTTGAAACTGTTGTAAATAGAGACATATTGAACAGGATGGCATTAAATCTTATGAAGGCGGAAAAGCCTGTAATACTTGTGGGTACTGGAGTTGTATGGGCCAACGCAACCGATGAGATACTGAAACTATCTGAGTTCCTGGGATGCCCGGTCGTATCAACACTACCCGGGAAATCGGCAATACCTGCAGATTATCCACTGTATGTTGGTGCAATGGGATATTACGGTAGGGCGGAAGCCAGCATGGTTGCGCTTGAATCAGACCTACTTCTAGCAGTTGGAGCAAGATTCAGTGACCGGACATTTACATCATACGACGAAATGAAGGACACTAAAAAGGTATTTATGTCAATAAATCTGGATCCAACGGATTTTTCCAGAGGTATAAAACCGGATGTTTCAATGGCCGGAAATGCGAAGATACTTGTAAATGAACTTCTGAATGCGCTCTCCGTTCTGGGCAGGAAAAAGGCTAATTATGCATGGAATCGCAGGGTTAATGAATTGAAGGAATACTACTCGCAGTTCTCACATCCTCCGGACGATGGGCACATGCGCCCATGGCAGATACTCAAGGCACTCAGGGATGCACTGCCGAGGGATGCAATAATGACAACGGGTGTAGGGCAGCATCAGATGTGGGCTGAAACACACTGGGAGAATCTTGAGCCCAGGTCTTTCTTTTCTTCTACTGGAATGGGAACCATGGGATTTGGATTGCCCTCAGCAATGGGGGCAAAGGTTGGGAGGCCTGATAAAGTTGTTGTGGACTACGATGGAGATGGTTCTTTCATGATGACCGGAAATAATCTTGCAACCGCCGTGGATGAAAATATCCCTGTTATAGCGGTGGTAAATGATAACAGAACCCTCGGTCTTGTCCGGCAGGTGCAGGATATGTTCCAGAATAAGAGAATAGTGGGGGTGGACTACGGCAATTCCCCAAATATATTGAAATACGCCGAATCCTTCGGTGCCGATGCGTTTGAAGCACACAACTATTCAGATATAATGGAATACGTAAGAACTGCCATGAGAGAAAATGTCCCCTCGGTGATAAGGGTTCCGGTTAATAAGGAGGAGCTTGCGCTACCAACGTTACCGCCCGGCGGAAAATTAAGTGAGGTGATTGTCAGTGACCCTAGGCAAAACAATAAAAATTGAAGCATATTACAGGGATGCCGGACTTCTGGAGAGAATAGCAGCAAATTTCAGGAGATTCTGGCTGGATATAAAATGGATGGACATGAGGGTGGAAGACAATGGAAAATGTACGGTGTATATGTCCGTTTACGATAGAAGCGGGCTTGGCAACCTGGAACTTTCCCTTGTGACACTGAGCAAAATGGTTGATATTGATTTTGTGGAGGAACTTGAGGGAGCCACCTGCAAAGAATTTGAAATTAAATATAATAAGGCAAAGAAATATGAATGGGGTGTTATAAGTGAGTAAAATACTTGGAAAGGTTTACACAGAAAATGATGCAGATTTAAAATATGTTAAAGATAAGAATATTGCTGTTCTGGGCTACGGAAGCCAGGGAAGGGCATGGGTTCTTAACCTGCTTGATTCGGGACTCAAGGTCAAACTTGGCCTCGAAAGGGAAGGCAACTCATGGAAGAAAGCCATTGAAGATGGAGTAACTCCGGTAAAGACCGAAGAAGCCATGAAAGATGCTGACATTGTTATATTTCTGGTTCCGGATATGGTTCAGAGAAAGATATACAATGAAAAGGTAAGGCCGGTTCTCAAAGAGGGCATGGACCTGGTATTTGCCCACGGATTCAATATACATTACAAACTTATACAGCCGCCGGAATATGTTGATGTTTACATGGCTGCACCCAAGGCTCCCGGCCCATCTGTGAGGGAATTTTTCGTAAAGGGCGGAGGTGTTCCTGTGCTTGTCGGTGTACATCAGGATCATTCAGGTAATGCACTGAACAAGTCCCTAGCCATAGCAAAGGCACTAGGTGCCACAAAGGCAGGCGTGCTGGAAACCTCTTTCAAGGAGGAAACTGAAACAGATCTCATGGGAGAGCAGCTGGATCTTGTGGGTGGATTAACGGCTATGCTCAGATCAGCATTCCAGACAATAGTTGAGCTGGGATACAGGCCAGAAATGGCATACTTTGAGGCAATCAATGAAATGAAACTCATAACGGACCAGATATATCAAAGTGGATTGTCCGGAATGATGCGGGCTGTTTCAGATACTGCGAAATATGGCGGGTTAACAGTCGGACCATATGTGATCAATGAGGATGTAAAAAAGAGAATGAAAGAAAAAGCTCAGAGAATCCAGAGTGGAAAATTTGCGGACGAATGGATCGAGGAATACGACGAAGGTTCAAAGAAACTCAAATCGCTCATGGATGACCTGGACAATTCCCTTGAGGAACAGGTTGGCAGAGAGCTCAGGGAGATAGTTTTGAGAGGACAGCCAAAAAAATAATTTCCATATCTGGCATAAATAGCTTTTTTATATCTTTATATTATAAAGAGCAGCAACAGAATCGCCATGCCTATTATTATTGCGGTGAATAAAAACAGCTCTGTTTTTCTTGAATTATATTTATTATTATCCAGATCTTTTTCATTTGTAACGTACTCAGTATAACCGTAGGCAATGGTTATCATTCCTACAACAATCATCACTTCCCCCGCGATCAGCGAATCGCTGAATGATGATGTCACCTTGCCCTCCAGGGCGTCAAGGAATATAACAAATTTTGCAATAACGAACCCGAAACCCATGAGTGATATGCCCGTCCTCATCCAGGCGAGAAAAGTTCTTTTGTTTGCAAAGTGATCAGTATTGGAAGACATTTTAATTCAATAACAAATTACAATATAATACTTATTATAAATTTTTGAGGGAATCCTGTTCCGAATTATCCTTCGGGAATAGACTGTCACTTATTCCATTCTCGTTCAAATAATCGAAAATGTTATAGTACAATTTTTTCTTTTTGCCCAGCATATTAAAAGTTTTGAAATTAAAACACAGATGGCAGGTTTCCACCTTTGATTCAAGAAAATAGCAATTTCCCGATCTGTTGAAAATGCATTTCTCCTCTACGCTTCCATCTACCATAAATTCCTATAATTGTATTGTATTAAAAAGTTTCTAAAAGAAGACGCGCTTTCCTGAGTAGGTAAGCTTTGTTCTTCCGAATTCATCCATTTTTCTCAATTGATCAATGGTAAAAACAGGACCATCACGGCATACCTGATAACCGTTTATTGAACAGGAATCACATATACCGAT
>JAJZZW010000130.1 GCA_021797385.1 Thermoplasmata archaeon
CGGCATATCCTGGGACAACCTTTGTAACACCCCTGATAAGCTTGAATATCGCTTCACTGCACCAGAAGCACCCTGTCCCGAAAACTATAGATTTCTCTTCCATATGTTAATATTATTCACGGTATAATAAATATTGCCCCGTGTAGCATTACAGTATGGAGGTGATATTCCGGATGCTTCCAATGAAATACGGGCTTATCCCAAAACCTAAATACTTTCAGCAATTATTAAAAAATGGGCGTACTCGATGGAATAAAGATACTGGATTTAACGCAGGCAATGTCCGGGCCGTTTGCAACAATGCTTCTGGGTGATCTGGGGGCAGATGTAATCAAGGTTGAGCCTCCTGATGGGGATCAGACCCGTTCATGGGCTCCGCCATACATGGAAGGCATATCATCATATTTTATGAGCACAAACCGGAACAAGAAAAGCATTTCCATTGATCTGAAAAGTCCAGATGGAAAGGAAATATTGAGGAAATTAATAAAGAACTCCGATGTCCTGGTTGAAAACTTCAGGCCTGGAGTTATGGCTAAACTTGGATTCCCTGAATCTGAGGCAAGAAAAATTAATCCGGATCTGATTTACTGCAGCATTTCCGGATTCGGGCAGGATGGGCCGATGAAGAATTTCCCAGGATATGACCTTGTTATACTCGCCATGAGCGGGCTTCTGGGAATCACAGGAAATCCCGGTTCCTCCCCTGTAAAATTCGGGGTACCCATCGCAGATATAACAACTGCCCTGTTTGCAACCGTATCGATTCTGGCTGCACTTTACAGCAGAAAAAATACGGGAAAGGCACAGTATATTGATTTATCCATGCTGGATTCGAACTTCCTGGTGCTTACACATCAGCTCACCTCCTACCTTTCAACGGGGAAAAATCCGGGAAAACTGGGTTCGGCACATTCAAGCATAGCTCCCTACCAGGCTTTCAAAACAGGTGATGGATACATTGTCATCACAGTAGGCACAGAAAAGCTATGGCAGATTTTTTGCAATGTAATGGATCCTTCCATGCTTGCCCGGGATGAATTTCGATCTAATGTTGACAGGGTGAAAAACAGGGAATTGCTGGAATCAAAAATAAATAAATTGCTTGAAAACAAAACGACATCCACCGCATATAAGATGCTGTCGGAGGCAGGGATACCATGTGCCCCGGTTAATACAATCAGTGAAGCCACTAAAAATGAGCAGGTCATATTCAGGGAAATGATCCTGAAAATGAAGACAGATTATGGCAACATAACTATACCGGGAACCCCTTTCAAGTTTTCCGGCACACCAGGAACAATAAGGACACCGCCGCCATCCCTGGGAAACGGGAATGAAGATATATTGAAAAATGCAGGATATTCAGATGAAGAGATAGAGGAATTTTACAGAAATAATGTTATATTCCGGAAAAAAACTGACATTCAGGAGTAATCTTTCGGCGTATATATAATTATTTAGTCCATCAATAAAATTATTCATTTTCATATCTGAATTTTATCAGTTTCAGGTCATGCATGAATTCCCTCATTATATACTTAGGGAGTTCAAGACCCGCATCCTGGGCTTTGCGGCACATATCAACGGTTTCTTCATGTGTCAGGATGGTGGATTTTCCTGTTCTGCTGTAAAGTATCATGTAGCCAAGGTCTTCGCAAATCATGCATGGAAATGCCAGAGTGCAATTATAATGTTTTCATTCAAACTTTATATATGAAATTCATTTATACATATATGGAATATACAAATCTTGGATATACTGATTTGAAAGTATCTAAACTCTGCCTCGGTGGAATGTCTTTTGGAAGTGCTGCATGGATGGCCGACCGGCAAACATCCATTAAAATTATAAAAAAGGCTATAGACTATGGCATAAATTTTATTGACACTGCAAATATATACTCTTCTGGCGAATCAGAAAAAATAGTCGGAGAAGCAGTATCAGGCTACAGGAATGAACTGGTAATCAGCACCAAGGGCGGTGGAAAGATCAATGACTTTGTACAGGGATTCAGCAGGACAGTACTGGGAAATGAACTGAGGAATAGCATAAAAAATCTCAGGACCGATTATGTTGATATATATTTCCTTCATACCATATTCGATACTGTTGACTTTTCTGATACAGCAAAGACACTGTCAGAGTTTGTTTCATCCGGAAAGGTTGGATACACGGGGCTCAGCAATTTTGCCGGATATCAGCTTGCAGAATTTTACACTGTCATGGAATTGCAGGAGAACATAAGGCCTGTAATAGTTCAGAACCATTACAATGCGGTATACCGTGAGGATGAACGGGATGCCATCAACTTCTGCAATAAACATCATATTGCATATTCTCCCTTCTCCCCGCTTGCTGCAGGTTTCCTATCAGGGAAATACAGGCGTGGTGAAAACACCGAAACAACAAGAACCAGAACCTATCCGGTAATGAAGTCCAGATATTTCAGCAATGAGGATTATGATGTACTGGAATCCATGGAGGAAGTTGCCAGAAGCAAGGGGATATCTGTATCCCAGCTGGCACTGGCCTATATATTGAATAAGGGTTTCATCCCTGTAATAGGTGCAACAAAGCCTGAATATCTCGATGATGACATTGAAGCACTGAAAATTAAGCTCGGCAAGGATGATATAGCAGCAATTGAGGAAAAATACAAGCCTCACAGAATTATCAAGGGTACGGCAGGTTATTAATTACTGTTTTTTAATTTTGAAACTGCATCATTGAAGAGTTCTATGAGCTGGTTATCAACGATATTTGCATCGAACATTTTTCCTGCTATCTCCCTTCTCAGCATTTTCTCCCTGTAATAATCAGTTTTGTTTCTTTCTTTGATTGCCTTTACCCTTTCTATTTCTTTGAGAAACATTTTAGGATTTCTCGGGACAGCCACACCGAAGATATTGTCCTGCCTGACTATGTAACGGGGTCCCATTGAGGTTGAAGAAACTATAAGGTAGAGTCCGGAAGCAAGTCCCTCAATAGCAGATATGGAAAGAGACTCATTTATTGATGGAACAATCATGACATCGCTGCCCGCCAGAAGCCGTACCTTTTCCTCGTTTGATACGTATCCATGTATAACTGTATTTTCATTTTTCATTTTGATTAATTTATCCAGATAGGGCCCTTTTCCGATGATATGCAGGTTTAAGTCTGATATTTTTTCCAGTGCAAGGAGCATGTCTACACCCTTGCTTTCCATGAGCCTTCCAAGATAAACAACCGAAAATTCATCGTTGTCAAAGCATCCGTAGTTTTTGAACTGTACATTGTTATAGGGTATTTCCCTTATGTAATCTGAACTGCATTTTATTTTCCTGTAATACTGTGACTGGAATTTATTCTGGGTATGGATAAAAAATTTTATGCCCGTTTTAAGAAATTTATTGAAAATGAGCTTGGTAAGTATTCTTGAATAAGCCTTGGAGAGTGCTCCCAGTGTATCGAGAACCTCAAAGAAGGTACCGTGGTTTCCCAGTATAACTGTTTTTCCGTCTTTGATCAATCTATAACCAACGGTTCTGAACATGATGGTCGGTGATATGAAGTAATAAACATCGAATCCTCTTATCTTCTCATATATCTGTTTATATGTGTATATGCCGATGAGGCCCATGGACAGTATGTGTGAAACTTTGAGCACTGTATTGGAAGCCATAACATCAAATGAGAACGCACTGGGAACATAGTTAAAATCGTATTTTTTTATCTTTCCATCATATCCCCTCGGAATTCCGGCCCCGAATAATGTGACTTCGTATCCCTGGTGTGTGAAGAGTTCTGCTATATCCTTTGCATTTTCTTCACCGCCACCTGCGAATTCCAGATTCATTGAACCGATAATTGCCAGTTTCAATTGTCCACGGGGCATAATTAAGGAATTATATTTTAAATGTTCGATTTATTTTTCCAGTTTTTCAGGGAAAATTGGGAAAACCGCTTTATTAATATAAAAATCTACGATAAAAATAATCATCTTGAATCTAATACGAGAAAAGTCAGTAAAAAAGATTAAATATGAGTATTACTATAATCATACTGTGAAAGAAATGAACGACAGAATAACAATATCTATAACTCCAGAACTCCATAATGCAATAATGATAGCTTCAGAAGAGAAAGACATAAGTATATCACGGACTATAGAAAATGCTTTGAGAGATTCTTCCGATTTTCGCAAATTTGTTGAAAAGGCAAAAAAATACTCAGAGCTTGAGCAAAATATATATCCAAATGCAGTTAGCCCTGCCCTCCATCATATCCTTTCCAAGACAGAAACTAATCCGATTCAAGAAGTAGAAAATAAAATCTGAATCGAAATAAGTTGTAACTTATATTTTTAAATTATATCAATGTTCTCGAAGATCATACACCATAAAAATAAGCTCTCCTAGCCAATCATTTGAAGTATACTTATCGGAACATTGAATAAACCCTAATTCCGGTTTCATATAATAATTGTTCACCAATTTCACGGGGTCTGATCCATCAGCTTCTAGAGCAATCATATTAACATCTATTTTTCTACACTGATTTTTCAACATTTGAATCATTCTTATACCATCTCCTCTAGCCTCCGGTGGCCCTTCGGAATTTCTGTTAAAATATTCTACCTCCAAACATTTTTCATTTTCAATCTGCTTGCAGTATGCATTACAAGGAATATGGTTAAATTTAATTATGGTTCCTAAAGTTGATATTTTGACGGCTACAATAACGCTTATTTCATTGTTTCTTATGCGAGCAAAGGCATCCTGGCTCTGTAATTTTGCAAGCTTGACATATTCTTCTAGTTTTATATTGTTCATATACGAGTCGGTAGATCCAAATCGTCTGTTTAAATACTTTTCAAGATTCCTTGTATAAGGGGAACGAAGTTTTATGCTATTTATCACGCTCAACGTATATAACACGTAAATTAAAATGTTTAGCATCTGACTTTTATTTTCATGCTAGTGGTCTAACCTGATAGAGAAATAACAATTCTGAATTAAATACCTTTGATTTGAGGGACATTGAATTTTTAGTGAAGAATCTTGTTCTCTTTATATTTCCCTAACATGTATTTTAAATATCAACATATAATCATTGATTATGGTGCTTTATGCTGAGGATATCATGAGAAAGGACTGCCAGGTTGTGGATGGAAACATGAATGCACTGGCCGGTTCCAATATAATGGCTGAAAGACAGCAGGGATTCCTTATAATAGGAACAAATAAAGTCCCGGAGGGCATAGTTACAGAATGGGATTTCATCAATAAGATCATATCC
>JAJZZW010000131.1 GCA_021797385.1 Thermoplasmata archaeon
GCTATGTAACCGGAAGCTCTTTGATGCCAAATAAGGTAAATCCGGATTTTCTTGAGATATTCCAGGGTTATGCCGCAAAGTCAGTATCTCTGATGAATCTTCTTTATTCAGGAATCATAAACAAAACTACTGGATACCATAGGGATTTTCAGGTATTAAAGGATGAAATTATTCCATTTATGATAGAGTTGAAATCCATACTGAATGGTTTTCCAGATCTCTTTGGAGGAATAAAATTTAACAGAGAAGCTTCTGAGAAAATCATAGGGAATTCAATATACGCAACATATAATTCAAAATTGAATTTCAACTCCAGAAGAAACTGGAAAGAATCATACAGGACTGTTGGAGACATGATAAGATCCGGAAAACAGCTAAAACCTTATGAACCTTTAGATATAACAACTTATACGGATTTTGAATTTGTTGAAAAGATAGTTGATACCAATATTTCATCTATAAAAAATAAGAGGAATAGAATTTTGGATACTATAAAAGACATGATCTGAACCAGCATATATAAAACATGCATTTACGATAAGATGAATACAAAAAAATATATTATTGGATGATACATTAAGATGGTATATGATTGATACCGTGGCTAATGAAAAAAAATGGAAAGATTACTGGTACAGTAATGACATATTCAAATTTAAAATGGGAGAGAAAAATTATACCATAGATACACCACCCCCAACTGTTTCAGGAAAAATGCATGTTGGCCATGCTTTTTCATATCCCCAGCAGGATTTTATTGCAAGGTACAAAAGGATGAAGGGATTTAATGTATTTTATCCATGGGGATTTGATGATAACGGCCTTCCCACTGAGCGTTTTGTGGAAAAGGAAAGAAAAGTAACAATTGATAACACGCCACTGAAAGATTACATAGAAATATGTAAAGAAGTAAGTAGAGAAGCCGAAAAGGATCTCTATCAGGCGTGGTATGATACGGGATTGAGTGCCGATTTCAAAAATTATATAGATACATCTTCAGACTTTTCAATAAAATTATCACAGGAAATGTTCATGGGGCTTGCGGAAAAGAAAAGGGCATACAGAGACGAAGCACCATATATAACATGCCCCACATGCCGTACAGCAATCTCACAGATAGAGATGAAGGATGCTATAATCAACACTGAACTTGTTTATTTAAATTTTAACGGGATTGAAATAGCAACAACCAGACCTGAAATGCTGGGAGCGTGCATTGCCATATTTGTAAATCCTGATGATAGCAGATATAGTCATATGATAGGCAGGGAAGTAGAGGTACCGCTATATGGCTATAAGGTAGAAATAAAAGCGGATGAGTCCATTGATAGGGAGTTCGGAACCGGTGCCGAAATGCTATGCACTTTCGGAGATCAGAATGATCTGTCACTGTGGAAAAAATATGGAATAAAAGCAAGAGTAATACTTAAAAATAATAAAATCAATGACGGGAAAATAATAAATAATCTTTCCATCAAGGATGCTAGAAAAACCATACTTGACATGCTAAGAGAAAAAGGTTATGTGATAAAAATAGAGAAAATAAAGCATTCAGTGAATACTCATGAAAGATGTGGAACACCCATAGAGATAGGCATCAGCAAGCAGTGGTATATAAAAGACCTGGATATCAAGGATGAATTAATAGAATTCGGAAATAAAATTGAATGGATACCTGAACATATGAAAACCAGATACAATAACTGGGTAACCGGATTAAAGTGGGACTGGTGTATATCCAGACAAAGATATTTCGGCGTCCCATTTCCTGTATGGTACTGCAATAAATGTGGCGAAATAATATTTGCGGACAGGGGTGAGCTGCCTGTGGACCCGAGGCTAGATGATAAAAAAAGGCAATGTGTTAAATGCGGTTCTTCAGATTTATCACCGGAAACAGATGTTATGGACACATGGGCAACGTCCTCACTGAGTCCAACATTGTATCTATCACATATTAACCACATGGATCTATACCCCATGGATGCAAGATTCCAGGGACATGATATAATAACATCATGGGCATTTACAACCATACTGAGATCATATCTTCATTATGGCAAGATACCATGGAAAAAAATAATTATAAGCGGCAATGTTTATGATCCTTTCGGTCAGAAGATGAGCAAGAGCAAGGGCAACATAGTGGAACCGAAGTCAATAATAGAGACCTATGGTGCAGATGCATTAAGATACTGGGCATCAACTACCATGCAGGGCGAGAATATCAAACTTAGGGAGCAGGACTTAATGCGTGGAAGGAAGACTGTTATTAAACTCGAGAATTCCCTGAAACTTATAATGCTCCTTTCAGATAATAAGATACCTGAAAAGACAGATATAAATTTCCCTGTAAATAAATGGATAATATCAAAAATGGAGCATACGGTAAAGGAGGTAACGGAATACATGGAGAACAATGAAGTAATGAAGGCCAGGATAGCCATTGATAAATTTTTCTGGAACCTTTACTGCGATAATTATCTTGAAATAATAAAAAGCGAGGCATCAAAACCGGATAGAAGGGGCGAAACACTGTATACTGCATTCTATATAATGGAAAATGTACTGAAGATGTATTCTCCTATTATGCCATTTATAACAGAAGAACTGTATCACCAGATGAACCCGGGGGTATCAAGCATAGCACTTGAAAGTTATCCGGAATTTGATTATAGTTTATTGTACAGCGAAGAGGGAATTGATTACATAATAAATATAATAGACAAAATCAGAAATCTGAAAAGTCAGAAGAAGATGTCAATGGCAGCTCCCCTTGAAATTGTTAAAATACACGGTAAAGCGGACTTATTAGAAAGATATAAATATATACCTGAAGGCTTAATGCACATAGATAAAATGGAAATAACAGATTCAGATGAGACTTTTATTGAAAATTAATAAATATCCAGGTATTTATCAATTTCCCAGTCCGTTACATACTGCCTGAACTCTGCCCATTCACTTTCCTTGATTCTGATAAGATTGTTATAGATATAATCACCGAATATTTCCTTCATTAAGCTACTTTCCTTGAATGCTGTTATGGCCTGTCCCAGCGACCCTGGCATGGACTCTATGCCATAATTTTTCCTTTCGTCACTGCTCATTTCAAAAATATTTTTTTCTATTGAATCTGGTGGATCTATCTTATTCTCAATGCCATTCAAACCCATACCTATTATGGCCGCGAACTGCAAGTACTGATTTCCGGCTGAATCCGGGTACCTGAGCTCCAGCCTCTTTCCCTTCGGGGCTGCCGATGGTATTCTAACCAGTGCGCTCCTGTTTCTGTTTGCCCATGCAATGTATACCGGGGCCTCGTACCCGGGAATAAGCCTTTTATATGAATTTACGGTTGATGCCAGTACCATGGATGCTGATTTCACGTTCTTCAATATTCCACCCAGATAGTGCATTGCATACTCACTTAATCCATGTTTTGTAGATTCCTTGTAAAACAGATTTTCATCTCCTGAGAATATGCTCTGATGCACATGCATTCCATTGCCATTAACGCCTTTTATGGGTTTCGGCATAAAGGTAGCGTAATACCCATATGCATTGGCTGTTTCCTTTACAACGCTTTTTATCATTATTATTCTATCTGCCATTGTTATGGCATCAGAATATTTAACGTCAATTTCGTGCTGCCCATATGCTACCTCATGATGCGATGCCTCCGGGAAATAATTTAATCCCTCTAATTTTCTAATTATTTCCTGTTTTACAGTGAATGATCGATCCAGTGGCTCCTTGTCAAAATATCCACCGTAATCACTGGGTTCTATTGTAGGATCTCCCTCCTCATCCTGATTGAATATGAAGTACTCCAGTTCAGGTCCGATGTTAATTTTCTTATTTTCTCTGGAAAGCCTTTCAACCTGTTTTTCAAGGATATATCTTGGATCTCCATCAAATCTGGTTCCGTCCGGATTGAATATTTTACAGATAAAACGTACTGTTTTCCCAGCATAGTTCTCATTTGTGAGTATTGTATAGGACGATAATTCAGGTACGGCTTTCATATCAGAATTCTCAATCTGCTTGTACCCCACAATTGAACTGCCATCAAACATGACGCCGTTGTAAATTACATCCTCAAATCTATTATGCGGAATCGTCAGTGATTTTACAGAGCCAACAATATCTGTAAACTGTAATTGCAAAAACTCTACTTTATCTTCCTTTAATTTTTCAATATAGGATTCCTCATCCTGCATATAACATAATACAAGCAGGTAATAAAAACTTTTATAGACCTAAAAGAGATATTTGAACTGTTTTAATGTAATATTTCGTACAGAATATGAATAGAAAACTCTTAATGGGAGTTGAAATGGTGTTAAAATCTGGAAATATTTAATATATAGCTATGATAATCACTTACCTTGAAAGTTTTAAACAGAACCACTTTGATGGATATAATAAACTCACTGAAGAATTCCATATTGATTTTATTGCTTTTTTTATTTCCATTTCATATTTATTCAGAGTCCATGAAACTGTATATTTTCCCGTTAGTTCTTGCATGTTTTGGAATTGTGTATTATATTTCATATCTTGTATCCGGAAGCCTGATAGAGATACTGGGAAAAAGATCTATTCTTCTCGCAGGGATGGTTTTTTCGATTGGGATTGAGCCTATTTTTTATACGAAGAGCTTTGTTTTAATCCTTATATTAACTACTATGATATCAATAGGTAGCTCCATTATAGACTACAGCAGGAGTGGGCGTTCCTTAAGTGAGACCAAATCTTATCTATACACAAGTGCAATTATGGGAACTGTTTTAGTTTCAGAATATTTTATTAAAATTAGGGTAATATACGTATTTTTAGTGCTAGCCATTGCAATTACTATTTTTTCTATATTATCCCAGTTATCCGGAAATATGAATATAAATTACAGAAAAGCGTGACTTTACATTTATCTGATTCAATATTTTTATAAACCTATGAAATTGCAATGTTTCCACATTATTTCCATGTGGGTACACAACTATTATTCAAGGCATTTGTCGTTGAATACATGCTATTTATCGATATATGCAGGGTAATAATAATGCAAATATTTATTAGTGTGGGTACACTACTCTTATTATGCCATATTACACATTCAAGCGTTCTGGGAAGAACAGATACCTTGTACTGAGGTGGAAGAAGCGCATCAATGGGGTTCCCACAATTATAAAGGAGGTGAGTGTTG
>JAJZZW010000132.1:0-1724 GCA_021797385.1 Thermoplasmata archaeon
AGAATTACTGCCTGTTCAAGTTTAATTGCGTTCATGAATTCAGATATAAATGTAAAGAGATCTGTAGATAGATTTTCTGATTTTCCATATCCCGGAAAATCTACAGAGATAGCATGATATCCAGCATCCACTGCGGTCTGGATTGTTCCTGTTTCTTCATATGTGCGGGCATTGAATCTGGCTCCATGGCAGAATATAATAGGAGTGCCATTTCCGTCTTCTATATAATGTATATTGGCTTCCTGCACCGTGATAAATTTATCTTCTAACATAATTGTTTATGTTCATCTATTAGTTAAAAGTTGTGCACCATGATAAAATTAAAATTCTACTTCCAATACAATTATAATATTTAAATCCATTGCTTTTATATCTTATATAAAAATTTTATACAGATTATGCCGGAAACAGCTAAAAATATGGTTTTATAGAGCAGTATCTCTACATTTCCCATGGTCAGCTTTTCCTTTATTGAAACTTTTACTATATATTCCATACGTGAATCGCCGAAAAATTGTTATCATAATAGGTAGTAGTTAAATATTAAAAACAAATAATTACATGATGACAGATAGAGCCAGCGCAAGAATACTTTGGTTTAGTGAGATTTCAAAAGAGGATGTACCCATAGTAGGGGGAAAGTCAGCAAACCTGGGAGAGATGATCAAATTAAAATCTGTTCCCGTTCCGAATGGATTTTCAACTACCAGTTTAGCTTACAGAGAATTTATCAAGGAAAATGACCTTGATGATAGGATTCTCCAGATAATAAAAAATACAGATATAGATAATTCAAAAAAGTTAAAGGAAGCAAGTGAAAAAATCAGAGAATTATTCTTAGATTCCCATTTCAACCCCACATTGGGGAAGGAAATAAGGGAATATTACAGAAAGCTTATCGAGAAAGAAAAAAATGTATATGTTGCTGTCAGATCTTCGGCTACATCCGAGGACTTACCTGATGCAAGTTTTGCTGGAGAACAGGACACTTATTTAAATATTCATGGAGAAGATGATGTAGTACAGAACATAAAGGAATGTTTTGCCAGTCTTTTTACTCCGAGGGCTATTTATTATAGAGAGAAAAAGAATTTTGATCATTTCAATGTCGCTCTCGCCGTTGCTGTACAAAAACAATTATTCTCAGAGGCTTCCGGTGTAATGTTCACAGTAGATGTCACGACCGGTGATACCTCAAAAATTATAATTGAATCAAGCTACGGGCTTGGTGAATATATTGTTGGAGGAGTGGTCACTCCAGATACGTTTTACGTTGATAAAGGAGAGATGAAAATTACCAATAGGATAATAACAAACAAGGGAAAAATGCTCAAATGCCTTGAAACAGGTGGGACAGAGGAATTAATTGTTGATGAGGATATGGCCCAGAAGCAATCCATTTCAGACAGTGAAATACTTGAACTTGCAAGATATGGAATGCAGCTGGAAAAGCATTATGGAAACAGCATGGATATGGAATGGGCCAGAGATTCATTTGACCATAAAATATATATTTTGCAGGCAAGGTTCGAGACGGTATGGAAAAATAACAATGGTGAAAATGAAATGCAACAGGAAAAAGAAGCGGATGAAAACGAAGTTATATTGAAAGGTTTGCCGGCATCTCCCGGAAAAATATCCGGAGTTGCCAAAGTTTTGTTATCGGTTGATGAGATGGAAAAGTTCAAGGAAGGAGATATACTTGTTACTAAAATGACTGCTCC
>JAJZZW010000132.1:1824-5203 GCA_021797385.1 Thermoplasmata archaeon
AAGTTATATTGAAAGGTTTGCCGGCATCTCCCGGAAAAATATCCGGAGTTGCCAAAGTTTTGTTATCGGTTGATGAGATGGAAAAGTTCAAGGAAGGAGATATACTTGTTACTAAAATGACTGCTCCTGATTGGGTTCCTATAATGGGAAAGGCGAGAGCTATTATAACTGATGAGGGTGGGCTCACCTGCCATGCAGCAATAATATCCAGGGAATTGGGAGTACCCTGTATAGTCGGAACATCATCTTTCGGGCAGAAGGCAACAGAAAGACTCAAAGATGGAGAGACTATCACCGTGGATGCCAAAAATGGACTTATATACGCAGGTGGAATTATCGAATTTACCACTACGGCACCGATCCAATCACCGGTTTCCTATGAAAGTGATATAATTACAGGAACAAAAGTCCTTGTAAACATGGGGGAGCCACTGCTATCTGAGAAGGTATCAAAACTTCCCTCGGATGGCATAGGCCTTATGAGAGAGGAATTTATATGGGCTGAAATAGGTGAGCATCCCCTTTCACTGATAAAGAGCGGAAGAGGAGATTATTTTGTAGACAAACTTTCCTCTGAACTTGCAAGAGTGTGCAGGGATTTTGCACCGAGGCCAGTTGTACTGCGTTTCTCTGATTTTAAATCGGATGAATACAAAAGCCTGAAAGGTGGTTCGGATTTTGAGCCCGAGGAGGACAACCCGCTTCTAGGATGGAGGGGGGCATCAAGATATTACGATGATCGTTACAAAGAAGCATTCAAACTGGAATTGAAGGCTATTAAAAAAGCCAGGGACGAATATCTATTAAAGAATTTATGGGTCATGATTCCATTTACCAGAACAGTTGAGGAACTAAAGAAAGTCGTTAAAATAATGGAGGATAATGGTCTGGAAAGAACAAAGGATTTCAAACTGTTTCTCATGTCAGAAATACCCAGCAACATAGTTCTGGCGGATAAATTCAATCAGTATGTTGACGGATATTCAATAGGATCCAACGATCTGACAATGCTTCTTCTGGGTTCAGATAGAAACAACGGAAAAATGAGCTCAATGTTTGATGAACGTGATCTGGCGGTAAAAAGAGCAATCAGATATCTGATAAAGGTAGCTCACAGAGATGGTAAAATTGTTTCTATCTGTGGGCAGGCTCCTTCACAGTATGATGAAATCGTGGATTTCCTGGTAAGGTCCGGTATAGATGATATTTCTGTAAATCCTGATGCAGTGGTCCATGTCAGGAAAATGGTTGCCTCGGTTGAGAAGAGAATCCAGCTGGAAGCTGCACTTGGAAAGGTTCAGACAGACCCTGACTGGGATCTGCCTTAATCATAGAAAATATTTTTTTCCCTTAATTCAAAATTTTTTTTAAAAATATATGCATTATTTTGTCTATCGAAATTGATGATTGTATATCCCTTCGAAAATAATTCATGGAATTTTTGCCTGAGTAATAATTTTATTCTTACAGCCTCGGAAAGATTTGCCATCTTGAAATCATAGAAATTTCTGATCATCTTCAAACCAATTATGTCACCAAGGGGTTCGTCAAAAAATTCTATATTGTATCCATGGACATCATTGATATATTGAATATTATCGGCAGAAACATCATAATTTTCTTTTATATGCCATTCTGCCACAAGCCTGTCCGTTGGAAGTCCGGCATTTATTCCATCGTTCATCATACCATAGAAGTTGTCAAGATAATTTCTGGATACTGCCCCCAGTTTGCCTATATTGAAATATCCGTTGAGGCTCATTACAGGATCAAAAGTCCATGCTATCATCTTATATCCGTATTTAATTGCAAATTCTTTTTGCTTCATTTTCATCATATAGCCGGCGCCGGAATATTTTTTTTGATCTATTACACCGGTCATATGAGAATACAGATATACCTCTCCGTCTCTATATCCAGGATATGAAAAACTCATGCCTATGAGCTCGTCATTATCGTATGCCCCGAGCACTATACCACCATGATAAGCCATAGAATGTATTGTATCTTTGAAACCTGATAATGCACTTTCTGATTTCCATGCAGATTTGATAACATCCATAAAATTCTGTATCTGTGAAGAGTCTTCTACCGTGCGAACTTCCATGACATGTGATTGCAAACTAAATTTAAACATTGACTATTATTTCAAAAATCAACTCTATTAGCTCTATTATTTTGACATATTTTATATATGACCATTATGATTTGCACAAAGATAGTTGATGAAAATTTTTACATCAATTTATTTTTTAAAACGCTATCAAAATAATGGAGGATTATAGATATTGCGGGACCTATAGATGTAATAAACTTATTTATACAAACATTAGATTACCCTCCATGTCAATCAGGAATAAGGAAATTTTAGTTACAGGCGGCGCAGGATTCATTGGATCAAATTTAGTAAACACTCTGGCAAAGGAGAACCACGTATATGCACTTGATGATTTGCAGACAGGTTCAGTTCATAATTTAGATGATTCAATAGGAAAGGTAGAATTCATAAAGGACAGGGTAAAGAACATCAATGATTATGAAATCAATCCGGACTATATCTTCCATATAGGCATATACTCATCATCGCCAATGTACAAGAACAACCCGCATCTGATGGCAAATGCCATTGACGATTTGATTACAGTACTGGAATATGCCAAGCCCAGGAAAGTGCCAATAGTGTATGCATCAACATCATCAATATACAATGGGATAGAGGAACAGAAGGAGGATGTAATACCTAAGGTATCGGATTACTACACTGAAGCCAGAATAGCAATGGAGAGGATAGCAAACCTGTACTGCAACTTATACGATATGAGCGTTTCTGGTATGAGGTTCTTTTCAGTATACGGCTACAATGAGAGGTCAAAGAAGATCTATGCAAACCTTGTATCGCAGTTCCTCTGGGGAATGCACGACAATATCCAGCCTGTTCTATACGGCGATGGTGAGCAGAAGAGGGATTTCGTATTCATAGAGGATCTTGTCAATGCTTTAATCCTTGCGGCAGAGAACAATAAAAAGTTCAATGTGTACAATGTTGGCACAGGGAAGAACTATACCCTGAATGAGTTAGTTAAAATACTGAACAGGCATTTAAAGAAGGATATAAAGCCTGCATACATTGAGAACCCCATGAAGGACACATACGTTTACTACACAAAGGCGGATATAAGGAAGACTGAGGAGAAGATAGGGTTCAGGGCAAAGATATCACTGGATGAGGGAATAGATAAATTGATAAAGTATTATAATTACTAAATTTTTATAAAACTTTCTTATTAAACATAGGTTTTAATATTATTTTTCTATAGATAAAGATATGGCAGTGTCGCCCAGAAAAGGAATGTATATACCAAAAAGGGCCACCTTTGTC
>JAJZZW010000012.1 GCA_021797385.1 Thermoplasmata archaeon
ATTTCGTACCGAAGGCAGCAGGTTCTGCAATGGTAGAAATAGGAAAGACAAAGGTTGTAGCCGGTATAAAGGTTGAAGAGGGAGATCCATTCGAGGATTCTCCCGATAGCGGAGTCATGGCACTCAATATAGAGTTGCTCCCCATGGCATTCCCCACATTTGAATCAGGTCCACCCAGCGAACAGGCTATAGAGTATTCCAGAGTGGTTGACAGGGGAATCAGGGAAAGCAAGATGGTTGATACATCAAAACTCGTGATAGAATCCGGAAAACGTGTATGGATGATCTTTGTAGATATAGATGTCCTGAACTATGATGGAAATATAATAGATGCAGCAACACTGGCAGCTGTCACCGCTTTGAAAAACACAGTTGTCCCAGCATCGAAAATAGGGCAGAAGGATTATGCACTTCCAATCAATGCAACACCTGTCTCTATTACCATGGCAAAGATAGGGGATGAACTGGTATGCGATCCTGATCTGGAAGAAGAACAGGTTTCAAATGGAAGAATAACCGTTACCATTTCGGAGGATCATAATATACATGCGATGCAAAAGGGAGATATAGGAGAATTTTCCCTGGATGAAATAAGGAAAGCTATAAAAACATCAAGTAATATAGGTAACAAGTTAAGGGAGACATATTTAAGGTGAATATATGACAAAACACACAGTAAAAGTAGGGGCATCCGGGCGTTTTGGTCCCCGGTACGGTGTTACGGTAAGAAAGGCATGGAATAAGGTATACACGCAGAAAACAAGTTTCTACATATGCCCATCATGCAAGCAGAAAAAGGTAAAGAGAATTGCCAACGGAATATGGGAATGCAGGCACTGCAGCTATAAATTTGCAGGCGGATCCTATACTCCTGAATACAGCAGCGAGACTGTAAAGGAGATAAACAACCATGTATAAATGTATCAGATGTGGCAGACAGCTTGAAAAATCATTCGGGACCACAGATATTGAATGTGAATGTGGTTCAAGGGTGTTTATCAAGGAAAGGCCAAGCATTGAAAAAGTTGTAAAGGCCAGATAATTTTTTATTTTTATGAATAGCATTCAGGATTTATTCTCTCATAACCTCTGTATAAGATGTACAGGCAGAATTTTTGCATCGGTGGATACAGGGCTTACAGACTATGAAAGAGGGCTGAAGCTCGCATTTACCTACAAAGCATTTTTCGGCCATGTTGAGATACCGGAAAGCTGTTATATCTGCAAGGGAATTTTCAAAAATCTGGGTATGTACCTGAACATGGCGGTAGATGCCATTAGCAGCATGGAATATGATACATTCTTGATAGGATCCAAATTCGATCCTGACATACTTCTTGAGGAACAGAAAATACAGAATAAATACGGAAATAAGGGAGAGAGCATAAAAAAGGAATTCAACCGTGAATTCGGCAAGTACTTTTCGGAACATACAGGAAAGGAATTCTCAAAAAATCCTGATATACTCATCGAGATCAATACAATATATGACAGTGTCAATCTAATAGTCAGGCCACTTTACATCTACGGAACATATACGAAAAAACGCAGGGACATTCCACAGACGAGGTGGATAAATGGCACAGGAGATTCTATAGAATCCCTGATAGGGGAAGTACTCCTGAAATACTCTGCAGGAAAAAATTATAAACTCCACGGTTCTGGAAGGGAGGATGTGGATGTTATGATGCTCGGCAATGGACGTGAATTTGTGATAGAGATTGATGAACCTGTATACAGGAATATAAATTTAAATGAATTCATGGATGAGGTCAACGGTTCTGGTTCAGGAATATTAATTTCCGATCTTGAATTTTCAGACAAGGACAAAATCAGGGAAATAAAGGAGGCAGCATACGATAAGGTATATATGGCGACATTGGAATCAGATGAGGAAATATCCCGGGAAAAATTGGAAAGCACGGCCATGGCATTCAAAAATCTGGTAATTTCACAGAGAACTCCTGTACGTGTTATAGGAAACCGTGCGGACCTTATACGAAAAAAAGAAATAAAATATATAAATATAGAAGATATACATGATAAGGAAGCCACAATAAAAATTTGCTCCCAGTCGGGAACATACATTAAGGAGCTTATCAATGGGGATAATGGCAGAACAGTACCGAGCATGTCTTCCATGTATGGTAGAGAATTAAGGGTAAAAAGCCTTGATGTAATAAAAATAATGAGGTGAATAAACATGACAAGAATGTCCAATGGAACCAGATCAGGTTCAAGAAGCAAGTTAACTAAAAAGATAAAACAGCGTGGAATGCCAAAGGTAAACGACCTTTTAAAGAAATTCGAAGTAGGTGAAACTGTAGCAGTTGTAATAGATCCCGCAATACAGAATGGAATGCCTTTCCACAACTTCCAGGGGAGAACAGGAAAAATAACCGGTATGCAGGGTAGTTGCTATGTTTTAAAAATCAAAATAGGCAACACCGAGAGAAAGATAATATCTGCGCCTGTTCACCTCAAGAGGTTGACCCAATGAAAATAACCTATAAAACCAACAGCGAAGTATACGATTTACTGGTGAACATGGAAGATCGAACTCCCAGTGAAAATGCCACTCTGGCATACGTAGAAAAATTTTTAAAATACGATAGAGATGTGGATATACCTAAACTTTACAGTGATATAGGCAAAATTCATAAATTTTCTAAAGACGTGATAACAAAAATAATTGACATAAAACCTTCCACCCCTGAAGAGCTCATAGCCATACTGAATTCCTATAATATAAACGTTGATAACAAAGTTTTAGATAGTATAATAGATATACTCAAGGGTTTGTAAATGGAAGAATACGCGTATATAATCGATTATCTGCCACAGGGTAGGGCGGAAGACAAAAATTTCAGGAAATCGCCACTTATTATAGCAATAGGGGAAAACGAATTCAAACTTCTGGAGATCATACCGAAACCTGATGCCGTAATCACGGTGGGTGACAGAATATATATAGGAAAATCGCCGGAAAAAAGAGACAAGGTCATTTCAATAAAAAGAAGAATAACGTTTAAAGAACTTACCAGCGCTGCCGTCAGTGAATTACCATATGCAATAGAAAATATAATAGACGCCAACCCCAAAAGGTTTATCGATTTTTTCAATAATGCCGAGGCAGTCAATACAAGGATGCATACACTTGAGCTTCTTCCGGGACTGGGAAATAAAAGCATGTGGTCCATTCTGGATGAAAGGAAAAACGGCCCATTTACCTCCTTTGATGACATAATGGAACGGGTAAAAAGTGTTCATAACCCGAAAAAAATGCTTGTTAACAGGATTATGGACGAACTGCAGAACAGGTACGAAAAATATAAACTATTTGTTGCCAAATGAACGGGAATTTTCCAAAAAAATTCGGGCAGGTATTTTTACGTGATAAGAACATTGCCGCCAAGGAAGTCAGGGCGCTCTCCATCGCGGACGGAGATCAAATTCTGGAGATCGGGCCCGGAGATGGCATACTAACCGACATCCTCCTGTCATATCCTGTCAAATTAACGGCAGTTGAGCCGGATCACAGGTTCTATGAAGCCCTTAAAATAAGACATTCTGAATTAATCAATAGCGGAAAGTTCACAATCAACAAGGAAAGCTTCCTTGACATTCCACCGGCAAGATATAATCATATAATAGGAAATATTCCGTATAATATTTCATCACAAATCCTTTTTCATTTACTTGATTTTGATTTTGACTCAGCAATAATGATGGTTCAGAAGGAATTCGCATTGAGGCTTATTGCAAAGCCTGGTACTAAAGATTATTCCCGATTAACGGTGAATGCCGGTATAAGATCAGACATAAAGATAATTTCCAGTGTTAACAGGCAGGTATTTTCTCCTGTGCCAGCTGTGGATTCTTCAATAATAGAAATCAGGAAAAAAACATGTGAAGTGGACATAAAAAAATTTGATGCATTTTTAATAAAAATATTTACAATGAGAAGAAAAAAATTATCAACAACACTGAGTTACAACGGGCCTTTATCTGAAAAGAGGCCCGGAGATCTCACCATTGATGAATTGCTTATGGTTTACTCCCGGATATAGTGCTGTTGCCAACATTTCCGGTACTCTTGCTCAGTATATTGTTCAGTGCTGTTGCAGTGAAGAACTGTGAAGTATCTCCTACTGTAGGTACGTTCTGCGGTATCATTATAAGAGATCCCTTCCCTTCCAGTCCAATCTGGTAAACTATATCCATCCATCTCAGCTGGAAAGCTGTGGGATTGTTTGCATACTGTTTGGCTGCATCCACCATTTTACCGGCTGCCTCAACCTCTGCAAGTGCAAGTGTAACCCTGGATCTTCTCTCCCTCTCTGCAGCTGCCTGTCTTGACATTGCATCCTGGAGTGTCTGTGGAACAAGTACATCCCTGATTTCCACGGATGAAACCTTTACTCCCCAGTGCTCTGTTTTCTCATCAATTATCTGTCTTGCTGATTCTCCGATTTTTTCCCTTTCTGAAAGGATTTCATCGAAAGATGATTTTCCAAGCACCTCCCTCAACGTTGTCTGTGCTGCAAGCTGTGTTGCCGCTGCATAATTTTCGACATTAAGCACTGCCTTGTCCGGATCTATTATCTGGAAATACATAACTGCATCAACATTTACTGGAACGTTATCCTGTGTGAATGTCGACTCTGTCTTGAATGCCACTGCCTGTATCCTGGTTGAAAGCACCACTGTAATTTTGCTTATAATGGGTGTCACGTAAACAAGCCCGGGGCCCTTCAATCCAGTATATCTCCCCAGAGTCAAAACCGGGGCTCTCTGCCATTCTTTTAAAATATGTATTCCAGAGAGTATAACTGCAACAATTATTACCAGAACAAGAATTAGTATTACTTCTCCTACATCTATAGCTACCATACTATAACAATGAGAAGTTCTATTTAAATATTATTAATAAACTTTTTAAATCAAAGGACCTTCTTCATATGAAAAATAGTATGAAATCGTTAATCAACGAATTATCTAACGTGAATTTTTATATATTTGCTAATACTATCCACTTATGTCTGGAATAGTTAGTTACGGTTCATATGTTCCTGTATACAGAATTAAACCTGAAGAAATTGCCAGGATATGGGGCGATGATCCGGAAAAAATGAAAAACAATCTTTTTATACTAAGCAAATCGGTGCCTGCACCGGATGAGGATGTCGCCACAATTTCCGTGGAAGCAGCAAGAAACGCCCTGAAACGAAAAAAAATAAATCCGCAGGACATTGGTGCTATTTATGTGGGTTCAGAATCACATCCATATGCGGTAAAGCCCACTGCAACGGTTGTTGCTGCTGCAATAGGAATGCCACTGGAATACTTTGCTGCCGATTATGAGTTTGCGTGCAAGGCCGGTACCGCCGGAATGCAGAATGTCAAGGCAATGGTTGATTCCAATTATATAAAATATGGCTTTGCCATAGGATCAGATACATCACAGGGTGCCCCTGGAGATGCACTGGAATACAGTGCATCAGCAGGTGGCACAGCCATGCTTATCGGCAAGGAAGATGTTATTGCAGAAATCAATGATACATTATCGGTGTCCACAGATACACCCGACTTCTGGAGAAGAGAGGGGGAACCATATCCAAGGCATGGAGAAAGATTTACCGGGGAACCTGGATATTTCAAGCATGTTGTTGCCGCATCAAAGGCCATGATGTCAAGAATGGGAACAAAAAGCAGCGATTATGATTACGTGGTCTTCCATCAACCAAATGGAAAATTCCCCACGAGGGTTGCAAAAATGCTTAGTTTTACAGAGGAACAGTATAAAACAGGTTTACTTACTCCCTATATAGGAAATACATATTCCGGGTCAACAATGACCGGTCTTTCGGCCATACTTGATGAGGCAAAGCCCGGAGATAGAATACTGGCAGTCTCTTTCGGTTCAGGAGCAGGTTCAGACGCCTTCGATATAACCGTAACGGACAATATGAAAACCTATAAGCGCGAAAATGCGCCGGGTGTAAGAAAAATGATAGAGAATGTTACATTTATCGATTATGCAATTTACACAAAGTTCAGAAAAATAATTGTTATGGGTGAAAGTCTTGAGTAATGAAGTATATATTATCGGAGCTGGAGAAACAAAATTCGGGGAGTTATGGGACAAATCCCTGAGAAACCTTGCCGTTGAAGCAGGATTGAAAGCAATAGAAAATGCAGGCATATACTCAAAGGATGTGGATGCCATTTATGGTGCCAATTCGCTGGCAGGAATCATAAACAAACAGGAAAACATAGGCGCATTGATAGCCGATTTTTCCGGTCTTTCAGCAGATGGCATACCATCATTGAGGGTTGAATCCTCAACCGCATCAGGAGCAGCTGCCCTGAGGGATGCATACCTTTCAATAAAATCTGAAGAGTATGATGTGGTGGTAGTCGGTGGAGTCGAAAAAATGACGGATATCCACGGCAGCGATATATTAGAAAAATCATCCTCAATACTGGATCGTGAATGGGAAGCATTTTTCGGTGCCACACCGGCTGCAATGGCAGCGCTGATCGCCAGGAAGTATATGCATGATTTCAATGTAGATAAAGAGGCACTGTCAATGTTTTCAATCAATGATCACCTGAATGGGTCTAAAAATCCCGATGCACAGTTCAGAAACAAAATAACCCTGCAGCAGGCAATGAATGCAACAGCTGTGGCAGATCCTCTGAATATGATGGATTGCTCTCCGCTCAGCGATGGTGCTGCTGCGGTGGTTCTTGCCTCGGAAAGTTATATGAAGAAAAATAAAAAGGAAGGGGTACACATACTGAGTTCAGCAGTTGCAGAGGATTATCTTTCTGTCGGATCAAGGCAATCAATATACACACTGACTTCAACAAAGCTTGCTGCAGAAAAGGCATTCAAGAAGGCAGCAATAAAAAGAGACGACATATCATTCATGGAGGTGCATGATTCTTTTTCAATATACGGATTGCTGGAACTTGAAGATCTTGGATTTGCGGAAAAGGGAAAGGCAAATAAAATGGTATATGACGATATTAAACTGGATGGGCGTTTGCCCGTCAATCCTTCGGGAGGGCTCAAAGCAAAAGGAGACCCATACGGGGCAGTAGGAGTCGGGCAGGCTGTAGATGCTTACCGCCAGTTAACGGGAAAGGCCGGAGACAATCAGATCAAGGATGCCAGATATGCATTGTTACATAATATGGCCGGAACAGGGGCATCATCAATAATTCATATACTGGGTGAATAAAATGACAGAACTATCAAGGATATGGAGAGAAACAGAATACAGATACAATCTTATAGGGTATAGATGCAAAAACTGCGGAAATTCATATTTTCCACCGAGGGACATATGCCCGAAATGCCACAGAGAGTCCATAGGAAAGATGGAAAAGGTAAAATTCAGCGGCAATGGAGAGGTCATGTCATATACCGTTGTACACGATGCACCACCATCTTTTAAGAGACAGGTTCCCTATGTACTGGCACTTATAAAGCTTTCCGAGGGCCCGGTTATAACAGCCCAGATAGTAGACTCCCCGGAAGAAAACGTTGAAATCGGCACAAAGGTACATATGGTTTTCAGGAAGATCAGGCAGGACGGGGATAGCGGAATAATAGAATATGGTTATAAGTTCGCAGTGAACCAATAACCATAAATATTTATTAATTTCAGATGTTTTTCAAATAAATAAAAAACACTTTTAACCATGTTGTAATTTATATTTTATGAAAATGTTAATAGCACACACACCGGATCCGGATGATGCATTCATGTTTTATGCAATGTTCGAGCACAAAATAGAAACGTCATTTGAATACGAACAGGTAGTAAAGGACATAGAAACACTCAATAAAGAATCAATAGATGGAAAATACGACGTAACTGCAATATCCGCAAACGGATACATGCATGTTTCAAACATATATGATTTGACAACCTCCGGTGCAAGTTTTGGATTGTCTTATGGCCCACAGGTAATAGCAAAAAAGAAAATGGATTTAAGGGGCAAGATAATAGGAACACCTGGTAAGTATACATCCGCTGAACTGCTGTACAGAATGTTTGCGCCGGAAGCCGGGGAATACAGGGAGATCAGATTCGACAAGATTGTTAATGCTATTATGAACGACGAGGTTGATGCAGGCATTCTGATACACGATGAGCAGTTAACATTCCAGGAAAAGGGGCTTGTTCCTGTACTGAAACTTTACGATCAGTGGAAGGAATATGCCGGAGATTTACCCATACCGCTGGGATTCAATGCAATAAGGAAGGATATGCCCCTGGAGAATAAACTGAAATACAAGAAAGATTTTGAAAATTCAATAAAATACGCGCAGGAACATGAGGATGACGCTGTAAAATATGCAATGAAATATTCAAGATACGACGATTTTGATCTGGAAAAGAAGTTTATACTGATGTATGTGAATAGCCTTTCAATTGACTTCGGAGAAAAAGGGCGCCAGGCGTTGTCTCTATATTATAAAAGAGCTGCAGATAAAAATATTATAAAGCCATTTACACCCACCATAGTTTAATTTATTTTTATAATTCCTTTAGCGTGAAAAAAATTTCATATTAATGATACTTTATTATTTTATGTATCTCTCAGCAAGAAATTACTTTTAAATATGATTTTGTAATTTAATAGGGATAAACATGTTCAACATATCATACCCTGTATGGGATAGTGCAATGTTCGCTTACACGATATCTTCGCATATACTGCTGGTATCCCTGAGTATGGGACTGGCAATTATGGTTACGATCGCAGAATTCCTTGCACTGAAAAAGAAGGATAAATATTATGATACGCTGGCATATAAAATGTCAAAAGCCCTTGTTATTTTCTTTGCCGTCGGTACGGCTTCCGGAACTGTTATGGCAATGGAATTATTCCTGTTCTGGCCAACGTTCATGAAGTTAGTGGGAGAGGTTTCCATGGGGCCGTTCTATGTTGAGGTATTTTCATTTCTTTTAGAGGCCATAGCCCTTCCCATGTATGTGTATTTCTGGAAGGATTTCAAGAACAGATGGGAACACTGGGGCTTGAGTCTTGCAGTTACGGTAGGAACATATCTGTCAGCTTTCACGGTTACGGAAATTAATGCATGGATGAACACACCCAATGGATTTAACGTTGCAACATATCTGACTACCGGAAAGGTTACAGATGTAAACGCCTTTGCACCATTCATCACCGCGTCAACTGCAGCCGAAGAATTGCATATGTCAGGTGCCGTATACTATGCGGGCATTGCAATGATACTTGGCTATTTTATATATAAGTACATGAAAACAAAAAATATGTCAGAAAAGATGATTTACAGAAGGGGAATAAACATAGCTGCAGTGTTCATGATACTCGATATAATATATCTAGGAATTACAGGTTCAAACGAATTATCTACTTTAATGGTGGTGGAACCCATAAAATACACTGCCCTGGAATTAGATTTACATGCAACAGTAGGGACTTCTTTTGCTACAATGGCACCGGAGCGTCTTTTCGGAATTCTTATCAACCATAAGTTGTCATATTCTCTTACACTGCCATACGCCCAGTCGTTACTGGCATTCCCAACAACATTCGGTAAGGGTAGCATACCGGGTTTGATACCATTAACCACATACAATGGTGTTACTGATTACGGCGTATGGCCTCCATCTATCGTGCACGACACCCTTGATCTCATGGTGGGATTCGGTGTTTTAATGGGATTCTACTGGTTATATGTGGTAGTCCAGTATTTCAGGAGGAAAGATCCACTGAGCAACAAATACACGCTCATAGGCGGTATTGTCGCTGCAATAATGGGGGTATTTACCATGGAAGATGGCTGGTACACAGCAGAAGTCGGCAGGGTGCCGTATATTATAAGGTCTCCAACCCCGGGCGGTGTAATGGTGAATGGGCACATACTGGTAATTAACGGTATTCCCCAGTACGGTACCATGACAATTGCACAGGCAGCATCAACATCTCCTGTTGTGTTCCCGCTGGGTATAGCTATTATCCTGTTCTATCTGATAATATTCCCTGTGACTTTCTACTTTGCAGGGAAGGTCATGAAATTGTCAAACGTAGAAGAGGATCTGAAACTGGGAGAGGATGACATTAAAATGGAAGAGGAAAGAAAGAACAGAAAGGGTGTTGCCACAAAGGCAGGGATGAGGTGAATTAAATGGCGAACTTACTTTACGGCATAAATTTCGATGTACTGTATTTGATAATAGTAATAGCTTCCATGGTTACCATGTTTTCAACCGAATTAATGGCAGTCGTTCCCATAGCAACAAAATTTAAGAGTGACAAAACAAGGATCAATGTTCTTTCATATATTGTTCCAGTCTGGGAAGTAGTCGGAACTTTCTTTGTGCTATGGCTTGTTGATATGGAGAATATTATTCCTACCCTTATGCCGTCCATATCATATGCGCTGTTTCCCTTATTTGCGGTATTCATATTTTTCCTTGTTGTCCGAAATTCATTCATCATATACGCAGAGTTTGTATGGCATGAAAATCAATACTTCGATGAAAGAAAACTATATGTTGTATACACTGTAGCTACCTTTATTATGGGTATTATGGCCTTGTCAATACTTGCAGCCATATCCAGTGGTTACGGTGTTCATCTTTATGGATTCGGAACAGAATCAGCCATTCCTTATTCAAGCAGTTACACAAACTTCGGAGCTTTCTATTCTAATCTCGGGGTAATCGGATTTATCATCGGCGCATTAATTCTTGCCAATGGAATAGGTATGGTATTTTACAGGCTTACAGATATAAAAACTATGATGGGGAGATTCCTACCGCTTATCCTTGTTGCAATAGGGCTTGCAATATTCATGCCATCCTATTATTCCATTACAGCAAAGGATTACACATTAAATTCTGCTCTTATAGTAATACCCATAGTACTAGCATTGATCATTCCGATACTTTATGCCTTCAAGCAGACAAACAATATAGCATCGTATAAGCCATTTATAATACTTGTTACCATAATCGCACTGGTATTCATTGAATTGAGGGAATATCCGTATGTGTTCGGCAATGCAAATATTGTTCCGTACATACCCAATGTCACAACTGATTCATCCATGAGGTATGTTGCATTCCTTATTTCGCTATTTGGTGGCTTATGGCTTGTTCTGATGATGATATACTATGGCTATGTTTCAAACCACAGAATAGCAGGGCTCATACCAAAGCATCCCGAGGAAAAGAAAAGTGCAGCGCCAAAGCAATAAATATAAATTTTAAATACCTTTTTAAACTGTACATGCAAGGGGCTGTGGGGTAGCTTGGTATCCTACGGGCTTTGGGAGCCTGAGACTCCGATTCAAATTCGGGCAGCCCCATTATTTATTAAATTTTAGATTTATAAGATTAATATACGATAAAATAATAATCAAACACCGCGATGATGATATTTATACAAAAATGAAAAAATGATTAATGACGGGCAAGCTGAGCGGTTAAAATTTCACTCCTTTTTATAAAATGAACTCACTTCTATCCTGTTTCCCTCATGATCATACAGATATAATTTATCGCCCTCATCGCCTGTTTTCATGTGATGACCATCACAGTATGGCTTGTTTTCTGAAAGCCCGCATGCGCAAAGATGCAACTCTTTATCTCCGACCTTTATCATGTAAGGTTTATTTCTTTCATGCATTACTATTCTAGACATGATTATAATATATAGTATTACTATAAATTCTTACTGTTTTCTTATAAGCTAAATATAGTGGTTTCCTAGCTTTAAAGTTAAATTTAAGTATTCAGCTTCGATATTTAAATATGGACTATCTTGATGAAAAGTCTACAGACATTAATTATTCTAACACATTTGGCGATACCTATGTACTGATGAAGAACGCCGGGGAGGCTATTTCACATTTCATTAAAGCAACTTTTCCCCGGGAGAAATCTATAATTGTCGTTTGTGGGACAGGCAACAATGCCGGAGACGGGATCTGCTGTGCAGAGCTGCTGCGGGAAAGTTATAACATTTCTGTTATGCTCATAAAGGGCGTGGCAGGAATAAAAACCCCTGAAGCACGAAGGGCTATCAATGACTATGAAGGTAAATATTATGAAATTTCTGACCTTGAGGATCTTCTATCCAGCAGTGATATTGTAATCGACGCCATATTCGGAATAGGGATAAAAGGAGACCCCAGGGAACCTTACAATACAATTATCAGTAAAATAAACAGATCTGGAAAAATTATTGTATCCATCGACGTACCGTCTGGATTCCCTTCAAGTGTGTCCATAAAACCGGACTTTACCGTTACATTCACAGATAAAAAAGCCGGGATGGACCATTCAAATAGTGGAGAAATTATCATTGCAGATATAGGAATACCTGAATCTGTAAAAACATCTGCTGGCCCGGGGGACCTTGCATATATACCTGTATACGATCCTGCGGCACACAAGGGCATGAACGGCACTGCCGGAATTTTTGCCGGGAATACATTTCCCGGCGCTGCAGTTATGGCTTCCACGGCAGCATATAACACCGGGCCAGATCTTGTGAAGGTATTCTCCTCGAAATCAAACAGGGATTTAATAATTTCCGGCAACCCCGGGCTGATGTTTTATGATGTGGATGAAATAGGGAAAGCAGACCTTGATGGGATCGTATCAATGCTAATAGGTCCGGGAATGGGCAGAACCGGTATCTCAAAGAAGATTATGGATTATATTGTGGATAATTACACAGGCCAGTTGATTGTAGACGCGGATGCTTTGAGACTTCTTACGCCCGATAGGATTGCCGGCAGGAGTGCAATAATCACCCCGCATAGTGCTGAATTCAGGGCATTTACAGGTCTGGAGCCAACGGCAGAAAATGCAGTTAAAATAGCCGGTGAATACGGTATTATAGTGTTGTTGAAAGGTGTAACAGATATAATAACGGACGGAGAAAACACCAAACATTCCAGTGGCGGGAATAGCCGGATGGCCATGGGGGGAACTGGCGACGTGCTTGCCGGAATTGCAACAGGTTTATCATCCCGGGGCATGCAACCATTCAGGGCAGCTGTCGCAGCTTCCTATATCAATAAAAAATGCGGGGATATGGCCCTTAAAGAATACGGATACTATTACAGTATTCTGGATCTAATAGGCAATATAAAATACGTTTTGAATAATAAAATTTAAAACCATCCTGCTATTATAATAGAATGATCGGAGCTATTAGGGGGCCTGTGAATATTCCTGACCTATCAATATATACACTGTTAAGTAAAAATACAGAGGTAAGTGGAAGCAGGCCTGCGATGATTTTCTATGATAAATACATTACATATTCCCGGATTCTCTCATATGTGGATTCCATGGCATACCAGCTGGAACATGTACTGGGCATAAGGAAGGGAGATACAGTGGGCATTCTGCTTGATTTTACACCTGAATATATTATTTCAATTATCTCCTCTATCAAAATAGGGGCGCGAGTTCTGATACTCGATGAAAACGTTGATGAAAACACCCTAAATAGATATGTAGAAGACCATAAAATAAAGGTTCTGGTAATATGTAAAAGGATGGGAAACCTGGCAACAGCAAAGGATGTAAAATACATCATATCGGACCCTAATGATTTCCTTACACTGGGAAAGGCGGTAATAAACAGCATAAAATACCATTCAAGGGTGAAATATGGAGAGAATATTCTGAAATTCTATGAATTCATATATAGTGGCAAAAAATCTGATAAGGCGGAGGATCCGGAAAAATCCTGCATTATGTTTTACAGTGATGGCAAACTGCTAAAATTCAATATGAAAAATCTAATATCACTCACATTCATTCTCAATTACTGGATGCCAAAAATTGACGGCAGGCCCGTAATTTATTCCACTATCAAGCACTCCACGCCACTGGGATTAATATATTCCATCACTCTTCCAGTATCTTTTTCAGGCGCAACCGTGGTAAATGGCATCAACGGAATACTGAAAAATAGCCCTGATTTTATTGTGGGGGATGGTAAACTTTATTCTTCCATAATTGACAGGCACACATATCTAAGCGGGGTAAAATACTGCATAATGCCATTCATAGACAGCGGAATAGAGGCAGATTTCAATGAATACTCAAAGGTTCCATTGATAACAGGTAGGTCAGATAATATAACGCTGACAACACATATGAACCCCTTCGATGATATACGGAAAGGGTCATTTGGCATGCCATTGAATTATGTAGAATATAATATAAATGAAGAGGGAGAAATGCTGATCAAAACACCATACATGCCGGAAATTTTTGTAGGCAATAGTGAAGTTTCCAGAGAATGGATCAATACGCACATAAAAATAAAGGTGGTTGATGGCTATTTCTACTGCGTTTGAACAATATATCTCGAATTATATCTGTATAGAAACTTTCCAAATAATAATGATAAAAAGAAGTTAACAACAACATATACTACAAAATAGAATATCAGATCATATATGCCGGTTATTCCCAGGCTGTATGCAGTCGCTATTACAAAAAATACCAGCCAGTATGATATTACCATGAATTTTATTTTACCGTTCAGTGTAGTTCGGGGTATAATCTCAAAATACTTTGCCAGTAGCAGGGAGAATATAACTCCGAAAAGCAAACCAAGTATGAATATACTACGTACCTGATATACGATAAGCGATGTGAACAGTAAGGAAAGTTTTGAGGATGATGAAGAAACACTGTAGGCTAATGCAAACTCGCCTATAAGAATATAAATTATTATTACATTGATTATTGAGGCAATTATGAAATATAGAAGTCCGGCTTTTAGACCGGCAAATACTCCGTCTTTTATGGATGACATAATCACCAATGCCTATATTGGATTAATATCTTTAGATTGAAAATACTGATAATCAATCCTTGAAATTTTTGAGCTGATTGATTGTATTTTTTATATCATCTATCTTCTTTTCACGTTCATTTATTATTTCTTCAAGAATTTCATTGAAATCCCTGGATAATTTATAACCGTGAATCGGCCTGCCCTTGCCTTCTTTCTTCATATTCCTTTTTACTATCCAGTTTTTCCTCCGTAACCATTGCATTGCAATAGATACCTCGGGCTGCCTCAAGCCGGTTTCCCGTTCAATTTCTACTGAGGTTATTTCACCTTTATCTTTTATATATACGAGGGTGTATGCCACACTCCTCGGTATGTCGGACATCATTAAATATCTGGCTAATTTGTTAATTTCTTCGGAAAGTGCCATTTCAATCGTATAATAATATTATAATCTTATATATATTTAACTATACAAAAAAAAATTAAAATAATAAAGATAAAAGTTTTACATCATATTGAAGCTTTTCATGATTTGGAAAGAGCTTCAAGCTTGCTTATTATAGTGTAAATAGCCGCTCTTCCGTGAGAGGGCACATTGGGATCATTGGATATATCATCCAGTTCCGATATGACAGTGGCGCACCGCAGGTCAAGGCTTTCCTTATTATCTCTCATTTTCTCTTTTGCGTCCGTAGACATCTTTCTCACATTTCTCGGTATGGACGAATCATCTTCCAGATCATCCATCAGTGCCAGAACTTCATTAAACAAATCCTCATCCATCTTCTCACCTCATATAAATATCCTTAATGATGGATAGTACCATCATCGTTTTAGATTTCCTTATACCCTGTATTGCATTTAAGTTATTAACTATAAACTTTTCAAGGGCTATGTAGTCCGGAAATCTAACCTTGATTAAAAGATCGTAATCGCCTGTTACAACAAAAACCTCTTCAACATTCTTATTTTCGCCTATTATCCTTCCTATATTATCAACATTGTTTACATCAGCTTCTACACCGATCAGCGCTGTAATAATCTTATTATCATAATATTCTCTGAAATTTGTTATTTCTGCCTCCATTAATACACCCCTATGCATTCATTATTATTTCCATCCACATAATATTTTCTAAAATGCATTTAATCCTGATTTTTTGGTAATTATGGCCTGGTTCTAGACCAGAAACAATGCATTACCGAATCTTATGGTGAAAAACATATACAAGTTAACAATACAACGATATGAAGAATATCAGTATGGGCAGATTGGTGCTTATAACCGGCCCCATGTTTTCTGGAAAGACATCAAGGTTAATTGAGCTTCTTGAACGGGAAATCCTGGCGGGAAGAAACACACTGCTTTTCAAGCCGGAGATAGACAAAAGATACGATACCACATTTGTGACAACTCACAAGGGAATGAGGTTGCCCGCCATAGTGCTCAATACCGATAACGACGGAGTCAAGAAAATGTATGAACTCTCAAAAAACGTTGACGTAATCGGAATAGATGAGGCACAGTTCTGGGATCACGATTCAATACTCCCTGAAGTTGCCGACAGGATAGCCAGCGAGGATAAAATTGTTTACGTTGCTGCCCTGAATAAAAACCATACAGGAACTCCTTTCAAAACTTCAATGGAAATAATTGCACGTGCAGATCAGGTATACTCATTGACTGCTGTATGTGCAAAATGTGGTGAGGATGCCACATTTACACAGAGGGTCATGAATGGAAAAGAGGTATTCGGCGAGCAGATTAAAGTGGGTGGCATAGAAAGTTATGAACCGAGATGCAGAAAATGCTTTGTGTACCCGGAAAAGACCGAAATTGAAAAAAGTAAGGAATAAATTATTTCACAATCTCTACACTGAAATCCATACTGTCTGTGGGCACTATTATGGACTTTTTCCCACCCTTGGAGATGAAACTGATAATAGATTTTATCATATTATCCATCCCGGTGTTTTTAAAATAGCCCGAGAGGTACATTTCACGCAATTCTTCATAACCCATTTTCCCGGGTCCGTTTTCCTTAGGATTTCCTGTATTCAATGCCTTCAATTGCATTTCTGTTATTATCATAAGGGTATCTGCTTCCAGAAGTGTTGCTAGCAGTGATGAATACATATTTGCCTCCACAATTCCATCTATAGAACTGTAATACTGCAAATTCTTTACAACCGGTGCACCTGGTGCAAATACCAGTGGAAGGTAGCCATCTGCCATCAGGTTCATTATGGCCGACTTTTCAGGAATATCAACAGGCTCAAGATAACTATCTTTCAAAGATGGCATTGCATTTCCATCATCATTTCCTTCTACCTTTACACTTACTTCAACCCTGGTAAAGATGCTGATAATATCCCTGGAATAGCCGTTTATGTACTTTACCATATCATAATTATTCACGGTGTCCAGTATAACCGGCAGGTCTGTATATTTAGTTTCCACATTCATTAATACCAGTGCCACCTCATTTTCGGATATTATTTTTCCTGTACCGGTGAAAATATTTTTTAGTCTTTCGGTAACATTATAATTGCCGCTTCTGCCCGGTTTAACACCGTCTATTGTTATTACAAATCTTCCCATGGCGAACCAACGATAAATGTGCATATATGATAAGATTATTAAATTATCTGCAATGAACCGGTATGGGAAAAAAGGTTAGTGAATCTGAAGTACATTCTGAAATTATTGTTCTTCCTGGGGATACAAATATGTTCTGGGACCTTTATGGTGGTAGGCTTGTTGAATGGATGGATAACATAGGCAGTATAACCGCATTCAAGCACAGCAGAATGAAGGTGGTAACAGGGAGCATAGACAATCTGTTCTTTCTTTCTCCAATCAAGCTGGGATATATAGTGCATCTCCATTCATTTGTCACATTTACAACAAAATCAACCATGGAAATAGAAATAGACGTATCTTCCGAAAATGTAAACACAGGAACTACAAGTACAACCACAAGGGCTTTCTTTACCTATGTGGCGCTGGATGACAATGGTCACGCTGCAGAAATACCGCAGTTAATTCCAGAGACCGATGCCGAAAAAGCAAAATTCAATGAAGGGAAAATCAGGTCGGAACAGAGATTACAGCTACTTAAGGATATAAAAAAGAACCTGAAATAAGCTGATAATAATGAATGGCAGCATTTATGAAAGAGAATTGATGAATATACTCAATGGGACAAAGAATACCGTAGAAAGGATTTCCAGAAATCTTGATCCTGTATCAAGGGATACCGTATACACCATAATGGACAGGCCGTTTTATGTGGCAAGGGCAGCAGGTTCCTTCGGAGCTGATCTGGTTGCCCTGCGGGATGATTATTCCCTGGTTATAGAGGTAAAATCATCCTCAAGAAACCAGCTGGCATTCAGCGAATCCTCTGGAACGAAACAGGATCAGGCAATCAAGCTGCATAACAGATGCATTTCGTCCGGGCTTTTCATAACCTACGCATACAGGCTGAAAAACTATAAGGGGGATTTCTGGCGATTCTTTTCAATTGAAAGTGATTATATCTACAAAGGAAAAATGAGGGGCTTATACGAACTTCTTCCGAAACAGAAGGTAACAAAAACAGGGAATTTTATTTTGAAATGGGAGGATGGCCTCCCTCTGACAACGCTTATCTCATACCTGAATTCATAGGCTGGCTTTTATTGAACTATCCAGAATATCAATGGCCTCATCTATCTGCTTTTCACTGATTATCAGAGGTGGTATGAATCTTATGGCACTTTCTCCGGCACCCAGGAGTATCAATCCTCTTTTATATGCATTTTCAATTGTTTTATCTCTCAGGATTGTGAAGTGTGCCTTCGTTCTCCGGTTCTTGACAAAATCTATGGCCTGCATGAGCCCGAGTCCCCTCACATCACCGATGGAATCGTATTTTTCACCCAGTTCTTTTAGCCTCGTGTTCAGATAGTTCCCCACGTTTTTTGAATTGGAAAGCATATCCTTATTTTTTATCTCTTCAATGGTTGCCCTGCTGGCAACTGCAGCCAGGAGATTGCCACCGAATGTATTGGAATGCAGGCCTGATTTTTCAAAATCATACTTGCTTTTCACAACAGATGCTCCCATGGGTATTCCTGATGCTATGGATTTTGCAACTGACATTATATCAGGATCAACATTGAAATGCTCCGATGCAAAGAAAGTTCCAGTTCTTCCGAATCCGGTCTGCACCTCATCCATTATGTAAAGTATTTCATTATCATGTGCCAGTTCCATGAGTCTTTTATGGAAATCCATGGGAGGCACTACGTATCCACCCTCCCCCTGGATAGGCTCAACCAGTATTCCTGCAACACTGTTGGATGGCAGGAATTTTCCGAAAACATAGTCTTCAAGATAATCCAGTACTGCGTTCGTAAGGTCCTCAGGATTCTCATATCCATCTATATTGAATGGATTCCTGTATGGGTCAGGGAAGGGTATATGGGTGACTCCATTCATTTCAGGGAAAAATCCTTCGTGATGTACTGGCTGGGATGCTGTAAACGCCAGTGCCCCCATGGTCCTTCCATGGAATCCTCCTATGAAGCCTATAAACTCAGGCCGTTTTGTATAACTCCTTGCGAGCTTCAGGGACGCTTCATTGCTTTCAGCACCGCTGTTTGTATAGAATACCTTCTTATCATGGCTTCCAGGTGCCACCCCGATGAGTGCCTTGGCAGCCTCTACCTGTTCATCATAGAAGAAGTCCGTGCCGGCAAAATGCCATAGTTTATGCAACTGTTCCTCCACTTTCGAAATTACATATTCATCCCCGTATCCGATATTGGTTGTGCTGATTCCGCTGGAAAAATCAAGAAATACATTCTTATCCACATCCTCTATATAACAGCCGTAGCCTCTCGATGCAACAATTGGCAGGGACTTGGTGGACGTTGCAAGGTATTTTTCATCCTCGGCAATCACCTGTTTAGCCCTTGGCCCTGGTAGATCCGTTATTATTTTTACACCTTTTAATACTGTGCTACTATCCATGTAAATATAATGGTAATATAATTAAATACTTTATTATTAAGATATTTACAAAATATTATTAAATTACACACATAAATTTTATATTGCTGTATTTCCATAATAAATAAGAGGTGCCTATTTTCCTATATTGCCAATAACTTTTTAGGAATGTGTGTAATTAATATACTTTAAAGTAATATACTTTTGAGTATATATGATTTTTATTGACAGGAAAAATGAGCTGAATCTGCTTTCAGCAGCCTGCAAAGGATCACGAGCAGAATTGATTTTACTCACAGGCAGAAGGAGGATAGGAAAAACGGAATTAATAAAGAAATTAATAAGCGAATACGGTGGAGTATTGTTAACATGCAGGGAGGAATCAGAAAAATTAATGCTTGAAAGGTTTTCTGTCTCACTTGGAAATTATCTGA
>JAJZZW010000133.1 GCA_021797385.1 Thermoplasmata archaeon
TAAATAAATTGCTTCAGGATAAAAACAACCAGATGGTAGAAAAGCCAGAGGATGCAGATTTAAGCATCATAGGAACATGTGTTGTAATAAAGCATACAGAGGATAAAATGGTAAAACGTATCTCGTCCCTTTCCAGGAATCCAGGTAAAGTGAAGGTGTTAGGATGCCTTGCTACTGTTAATGGGAATACCATAGAATCAGAAAATGTAGAGGTATTGAAACCACGTGAATTTAGGAGTTTTTATGAAGGAGCACTGGATAACATAGAAATTAAATCAGATATATATGATGGGATACCAATAAATCAGGGCTGTACAGGAAGTTGCAATTTCTGTATATCCCATATAGCTAGGGGGAAACTGCTTTCAAGGCCAGTGGATAAAGTAGTAAATCAGGTAAACATGGAGCTTGACCGTAATATACGTGAAATCAGGATATCATCACTGGATACAGCTGCATATGGGAAAGATTTGGGTACTGACCTGGCCGATCTTGTAAATAATATAGTATCAATTGATCGCAATTTTTATCTCCGTGTTGGCATGCTTGAGCCCAGGAATGCATATGACATACTGGATAAGCTCATCGCTGCGTATAATTCAGAGAAAGTATTCAAATTTCTTCATATACCTGTGCAGAGTGCTGAAAATTCTGTGTTGACTGCTATGAATCGGGAATATACCATAGAGGAAGCTGAAACAGTATTGAGACAGTTTATAGATACATTTCCGGATATGTCAATAGCTACGGATATTATACTGGGGTATTATAACGACTCTAGGGAAGGTTTTGAAAAAACTCTTAAATTCCTTGAAAATTATAGCCCAGATATTATCAACGTTACCAGGTTTTCCCCCAGGCCATATACAAAAGATTATAGTAAAATGCCTCTTAACTCCAATCTTCTCAAAGGATGGTCACGTGAAATAATAGACCTGCACCGTATACAGATAGAGAAAAAACTTGATCACTTTCTTGGCCGGGAGGAAAAGGTTATGGTTACTGAGGAGGGCAAAAACGGTACTATGGTTGCCAGGGATATCAATTACCGCCCTGTGGTATTAAATAAAAGTTATCAAAAATACACTGACGTTTACTGTAAAATTATTGGTCATGGAAACAATTATCTTATTGGAGAATAAGAGTCAACGCCGACTATCTCGTCCATTATATACCTGTCGTTGCTTTTAAATCCAAAGAGTTGTTCGAATTCTATTGGTGTCAGTATTGGTATTCTGAACTTTTCACCATCATCAATGGAAACTCTAGGGCAGCCGGTAAACACAGCAGCATCGCACATCATATTCTCTACATCCATCGGATTTATATTGTCTGCAGTCACTATTATTGCTTCCTTTCCCATGTCCTTTACCTTGCTGTAAATGCTGTATGCCAGTTTTTTCCTGTACTGGCCAATTTTTGTATCAATAATAATGGCAAATTTTTTTGCGTCCAATGCTGGCTCCATCCTCGCATATCTTTTTCGTAGAAATTTATCAATATCGGGCTGTATATTTCTTATGGATTTCTGATTCAGGTCCAGTATGTAGACAGGTTTATCTGTGGACAGCTGTGCACCGATGCCGTGAAAGAGGCCAGTACTTACCAGAAGATACGCGTCAACCCTGTTTGCTATGGAATGTGCCGAGCTGAAGTTGCAGCCAAGAACCTGGCCAGGATATTTTAACCTGCCATCAACGCTGCCTATTATGACGTTGTATCCTAGTTTATCCAGTTTCTCCTGAACATACTGCATTTCTTTATAATACTGTACAGACGAAAGAAGGCCTATGTCTTTGATTCCATCATCCCGGAGCACAGAAAAAACGTTATCATCTAATTCTACAGCCTTGTAATAGTATTCTATAAAAATAACAGGTTTTGTATATTTAATATTTGGAATTTCAGAATGGCCGAACTGGACGATACAGTCCACATCCCGGTAAACTTCCATATTTCCTATGTCACACGCACCGTAAAATGACTGCGAGCTAATAACAACTTTAAACTCCTCTGAAAACCTATTGAATAAATTGAACGATTCCGGTTTTAATCCATCCGGAATCTGAAGCAGTATCTTTTCTGCCCCACGGTGCTTTAATTCCTTTATTGCCTCTTCTATTTCCATTCACAGCTTATCGCTATATATCTATTTAAATATTAAGACTGGAGCTATGGCCTCCGAACATTGTAGCATTCGGTGTTAAATATTTCTTTATGAAGTTTATGGCAACATAGGCATTCCCACCATCTATGGCTATTATCGGATGGACCGGCTCGCCTGGCATTGTTGCCACATCTCCCACTGCAAATATTCCATCTATGTTAGTCTGGAATCCATCATTTACAAGTACATTCCTACCATTTTTACTCATTTCTATATTTACGGATTTAAATGTGTTTGCCTTCCCCACATGCCCTATGGCAACAATCAGTGAATCAATATTTAATTTCTGGGTGCTCTTATCCTGCACATTTGAAATGGATATGCTTCTAACCTTATTATCACCTGATATCTCAGTTACCGAGCTGTTCATCATAAGTGATATCTCCTTGTTATTCATTACACTGTCAAGGGTTTTTTCAGCCGCCTTGAACTTTTCGCTATGGTGAATGACATAGACCTTCTTTGCTGTCCCGGCGAGCTCGCTTGCGTAGTCAAGGGCTGAATCTCCCCCACCGACTATGGCAACCACCTGATTCTTGAATCTGTTTATATCCTTTACAGTATATTCCACACCGCGACCCTTAAATTCCTCTTCTCCAGAACACCCTATCTTTCTTGGTGTGAAATCGCCTATACCGGTGCATACAAGCACAGCCTTGCATGTGTATGCCTTTTCACCGTTTACCTCTACGGTAAATTTATCCTTACCAGGTATTATATCAGTCACCTTACTGCTCAATTTTATCTCGCCATCAAATAATTTTGCCTGTTCATACATTTTATCCCTTAGCTCCATGGCGTTTATCCTAGGTATACCCTGGACATCATACACCATCTTTTCCGGATAAAGTTCAGGTATCTGTCCCCCTGTGTAATCAAGGGCTTCCAGTGTTACGCTTTTAATATCTCTGAGACCTGCAAGAAACGTGGCAAACAGTCCGGTTGGACCTGCTCCTACTATAACAAGATCGTAATCCTCCATGTCACGAATATATATAAACCATACAAAAACTTTGGTATAATCCAATTTGTTTAGAGGTCCTACAGTCTGTAAAGTGTGCTGCCGAAATCCTGTGACGCAGTCTCCATGGATGCATATCTTTTATTTCTGTTGGAAAGATACGCTTTAACCGTTTCCATTGCAATATCCGGAGTATTATTTTTTTCACTGAGATGGGTAAGTACGATTCTGGTATTATCCGATGCAGAGGCGTATATGGCTTCCGCTGACTGTTCATTTGAAAGATGCCCGTGCTCACTTCTTATCCTCATTTTGAGCATTTCAGTATACGGTCCGGTTCTTAACATTTCCGGATCATGATTGGCCTCAATAGCCATTATATCAGATCCCTGCATTGCATCCAGAAGTTCCTGGCTTATTATTCCCAGATCGGAAATCACAGATATTTTTATCCCTCTATTACTTATTATATATACTACCGGGTCCACAGCATCATGATTAACGGAAACCGGCATTACCGTAAAGTTTCCTATTGCTACCTCGCCGCGTATACTATATCCCTTCTCGAGGCGCATTTTTTCAAGAGTTTTACCCCTGGAATATACATCTGTTTGCAATTTCCGTGATACAGCCCGTACCCCGGAAGAATGATCTGAATGCTCATGGCTTATAAACATAGATTTTTCCAAGTTCTCTATTCCAAGTTCTGATGTTTTTTCCTGAAATTTCTTGAGGCTGATGCCACAGTCTATTATGATCAGATCATTCTCATCCCATATAATAGTGGAGTTTCCCCTGCTTCCCGAGGATAGCATATAGAAATTAAGCATAAGCTGTATATGCAATTACTGTATATTTTTTTATCCAATTTTATTTCTAATTATTGATTTAATTATATTTATATATTTATATAAAATATACTATAAGGTGACTGAAGTGTCAGATTTATCAGGCAATGCAGAAAAGATATACGATTCATTAAAGGCCATGGGTGCTGTTTCCGAGGGGAAACTGAAAACAGCGGATGATATAATGAAGAAAGTGTCTCTGGGTAAAGGACTTATAAACGCAGGCCTTAAAGAATTGATGGATAAAAAAATGGTAAAAAGAGTTGCCAGGCAAAAAAGCGCCGGATATTTTATAGTAAAATAGTCTTCATTTTCCATAGGCGGAATCATATTAAATAACCGGCTATTTTATATCAAGTAATTGATAAAACTTATATAGTTACATTTCCTATATTAATCATCAAACATGACAACTCTGATACTGAATGTGGACAGGGATAACGATTACGGTATAAAAGCAGGAATAGAGGGACCTGTAACAGGGTATGGTGATTGTTATAATGCTGCATTAAAATTAATTTCAGTGGATGCAGAGGATTCGGATGCTAATGCACTTTTCGGGACAATAAAACTTTACGAGGATTTAAAGAGGAAAAATGAACATGTGGAAATCGCACTTATTACCGGTGACGATGATGTTGGAGCGAAATCAGATGAAATATTGAGCAAACAGCTGGATGATGTCCTGAGTATGGATCATTATGATGATCTGATACTGGTTTCTGATGGGGCAGAGGATGATTACATCACACCAATAATTTCATCAAGAATAAGGATAAGATATGTAAAACACATACTGGTGAGGCATAATGAGAATATTGAATCGCTTTACTATTATATAATAAGAGGAATAAGGGACAAGAAGATAGCCAGAAAATTCACCATACCGGTGGGATTGCTTTTGCTGAGTTACGGTGTATCCCTACTAATTTTCACTCTTTACTATATGGTATTAACAAAATCATACATAATAAACCCGGGCACAGGGGCTGTAATGCTGGTAACTATAGTTCTGGGAGCCTATTTCGTGGGTAAGGCAGTTGAATTAAACCAGCTGATAATAAAACTCATAGTAAATATGAAGGATTACTCTCAGGAGGCAAAAATTTCTATGCTTTCCTATGTAGTTTCATTCTTTATTGTCGTAAT
>JAJZZW010000134.1 GCA_021797385.1 Thermoplasmata archaeon
ATCATCAAAAAATTTTATGGACCTTAAAATGTAGAATGGAGACCATCCGGTAGAAATTGCAATAATTATTCCGATCTCCATGGGCCTGGCGACATAGAGCACCAGAAGCATAACCAGTATATATGGAGCACTGGAGAAAATCTTAGTTATATAAATTATGGCTTTTCTGTAACCCTTTCCAATTTTCGCTGCTGTAAAGCCAATTGCAATGCCAGCTGCGGATGAAATCAATAATGATGCAAGCATCACCGTGAAATCAAATTTTAATGAACCAAGAAGGGCGGGCAATAGCATTATGCTGTCATATGTTGTTCCAAGGTATAATTTCCATCCAGAGGATAATGAAGGTGAGTGTGGTGCAATATCATGGCCGTATCTGAATGAAAGTAGTGTGCTGAGATTGTGGACACCAAGGTACTCTGGATATATGATATCCAGAACAAAGACCAGCAAATAGAGGAAGATAACCAGAGAACTTATAAATATCAAGGCCTGCCTTAAATTAATCCGCATGTTTGACCTCCCTGTTGAGCAAATCTATAATGGCATCAAATATAATTACTATTATAGCAAGCATAAATACACTGTATAGCCCCCCCATAAACCCGAAATTATAATTCATAAACGAATAAACTGCAAACTCGCCCAGGTTCATATATGAGAAAATGAAACTTATAAGAACCAGACCTCCCATGAATATAAGAAATACAGGTTTTAATTCCTCAAGAAGCCTGGAACGGATCCCTCTTTTTACGTATAATATATAATTATCCCTGAACGCATCCCTTGTTGTTCCGGCCCTCATGAAACTGCTGTTGTACTCTATAGATGCTTCATGGCTTATATACACACTAAGGTATATGGTAGTTGGCACTAACAGGGCTATAAATGGCAATACCATATGTTTCAGATAATCAAATAACACAACAGGTGAATTGTGTATAATGCTATCCAGTATAATTATGTTTGTCGGGGATGTAATAAATAATCCCTGCCCGGAATATGAAATCCAGCTATGCCCTATAATTGAATGTATTGAAAGTATGCTACCGGAGGGGAACCATCCGAGGATTCCAGAAAAAACTGTAACAAGTGTAAGCCCGGATACCATGTAAAGAAATAGCAGCGGAAATATGCTCATGCTTAACCTTCTAACGGTTCTGAATGTTGTTCCTGAGTAGAAACCAATTAAATAGGCAAGTGCATATGATATGAGGAATGTGATAACCAGAAAAAATATTGTTTCAGGAAGAATAATTGAGACTGCACTTTTTACTGTGCCTGAATAAAGCAAAGTATTCACGTTTCCCATTTTTCCGGTGATAAGGGCATAAAGAAAATAAAAATACTGGAAAAAATCATTTTCGCGCAATCCAAGGACGTTGATGGAAGTTCCCGGATAATCTTTTTTTAATATGGTGATCGGAACAAATTTATAAATAATAAACAGGAGGATAGTAAAACCTATAAATATGAAAAAGTATTTTGCCAGAATATTTACAGGTTTCTGATTTCCCATTATAAATTGCTGATAAGATTTATAAATTTAAATGTTTATGTCAGACAGCATAAGCCTAATCCTCATTCCACGCAGATGTAAAATATGTCATAAGCACATCATCAACATACCTGTCGCCAATCAAAAACTGGCGCTTCCTTACACCTTCATACTGGAACCCCAGATTCCTGTAAGCCTGAATTGCGTTGATGTTGCTGGAAAATACCTCAAGGTTTATTTTCTCTATTCCCTGCTGCTTTGACCATGAAATTGCATCCTGTATCATCCCTGTACCCATACCCATATGCCGGTATTCTTTTCTTATTGCAATACCCAGGGATGCAACGTGCCGGTTTTTCCTGTACATGCCCCTCTGGATTGTTGTCACCCCGGCAATTTTGCCATTCAACTCGCAGACAAGCGTCAGGTCATCCTTATTCTTGAGCCTTTCCCGCTCCCCACGCTCTGTCAATAAATAGTATTCACTGACAAGGTAAATTTTTTCATCCATGACGCTTTGCATGCATTCAATAATCCCCTTAGCATCCTCAGGGACTCCTCTCCTTATGGCATAATTTTGAACTGCCCCGTCTCTTTTTAATATCATGATGATTCTAAAATGTTTTTCAATTCCCTGTAAATCTTCTCGATGCCCTCGGAACTTTCCCTTGCAGCTTTCAGTATCTGATCCTTATTGCCCAGGAAATCAGACGTCAGAATAGCCCCTTCCCTTGATGCTTCAATAATCCCTTCGTGTTCCAGAATTCTAAGGGAATACCTGATTTTATGTTCCGGTATGCCTGTCTGCTGGGACATTTTAATTATGCCCAATGGCTGTTCCATAAGCAATGTTTTAATTATAGTCATATGCCGTTCCAGGGTTTCTATATTTTCCCGGATTTCCTTAAAAATCGAATAGTCATTCATGGTAACAAATAACAAGGCATTATTTATTACTTTTTAAAATAACCAAATTTAAGAATTTTTGAGGATTTCAGAGCTATAAATAACCTTGTCCTTATCCATTATTGTGAACTTTGCCGTGGTATCAACAAGGACCCGTATCTTCTCAATCCTTTCCTCAATATACTCATCATATTTGTCAGGGTTTTTTGAATTTGCTTTAATTTTCAGCGTGTTATGCAGCAATGCAATCTGCAGGCGTATTTCGAATTGCTTCCGTTCATTGAAATTATTTATGTCAAAAGCCTTAACCATTTAGCCCTTATTACTTTATTATTTTATTAATTTTTCCTATTTACGATTATCTGATGCTGGAAAACAGTTATGTTTGATAATGTAATTTAGCATAAATGGTACAGGTAAAAAAAATTGATGATTACCGGTATGAAATACCAAGAACCGGCAATATGCGTGTTCCAGGAACTATTTATATCAGTCAGGATCTTCTTGGAAATTTTACCGACGATGAACCCATAAAACAGGTAATGCATGTGGCATCCCTTCCCGGTATAGTAAAAAGCTCGATGGCAATGCCGGATATACATTTAGGTTATGGTTTCCCAATAGGTGGCGTGGCTGCCTTCGATTACGATGATGGGATAATATCCCCCGGTGGCGTTGGCTATGATATAAATTGTGGTGTTTCGCTTATAACTACTAACATAGATTATGATGAAGCCCGCGATAAAATAAATATCCTTCTGGATGAAATAAATAAAACTGTACCGGCAGGAATTGATTATAAATCCAGTTTCCGTATAAGTATTGATGATGAAAATGAAATTCTGTCATCCGGAATTGAATGGGCATACAATAATGGGTATGCAACCAGGGAAGATATAGAAAGAACGGAAGAAAATGGAAAAATGCTTTCAGACATATCGGGCGTAAGTGAAAAGGCAATAAAAAGGGGCAAAAATGAACTGGGAACACTGGGGGCAGGAAACCACTTTCTTGAAATGGACCGCATAGAGAGTATAATGGATGAAGCAAAGGCAAAGAAATTCGGGATTAATAATAAAAATAACCTTGCCATAATGGTACATACCGGATCCCGCGGGCTTGGGCATCAGGTGGCTACTGACTATTTAATGCGCCTGAATGAGGAGGACAGCAGCATTAAAAGCGAAGATGACCGGCAGCTCATATCTGCATACATACATAGCAGGACCGGGCAGGATTATATAAATGCAATGAATGCAGCTGCAAATTTCGGGTTTGTAAACAGGCAGATTATTACATATAAAATCAGAAAAGCCTTCGAAAAAATATTCGGTGAAGATTTCGAACATCTTGGAATAGAAACACTATATAGCCTGGCACATAACATGGCTAAGGCAGAAATACATAATGTAGATGGCAATAAGAGAAAGTTAATGGTGCACAGGAAAGGCGCAACACGTGCTCTGCCAGCCTATGCCTCTTCAGGATATTTTAACGAAACAGGCCATCCGGTTATAATTCCAGGCAACATGGGTGGCCCATCCTATGTGATGGTAGGCATGCCAGGAAATGAGGAAATAACATTTTCCAGTTCATGCCACGGAGCCGGAAGAGTTTTGAGCAGAAAAAGGGCTAATGAGCAGTTCAATGCAGAAGATGTTGAAATGGAATTAAAATCACGTGGAATATACCTGCGCGCTACAACAAAAAAAGCTATAATTGAGGAATCCCCTGGAAGCTATAAAAACATTGATGAGGTGGTGAGGGTAATTAACGGTGCAAAAATAGCTGCGCCCGTAGCAAGGCTAATGCCTGTAGCGGTCATGAAAGGATAGGATTATCGTTGTAACAATTATATATTTCTCATATTACTGTTTTCCCTAGAACTGCATTTATATTCTTTACCTTTGTATATAAATTCTGGAATTGCGGGACGGTAAGTTGCTGGGCTGAATCACTGAGTGCCTTTGGTGGGTCAGGATGGACTTCTATCATCAGGCCATCAGCGCCTGCGGCTGTACCACCCAGTGCCAGTGGTTCTACATATCTGTTAACCCCTGCCGGGTGGCTCGGATCTATTATCACCGGGTATTCAGTTTTTTCATGCAGGACAGGAATGGCTGAGATATCAAGTGTAAACCTTGTCGATTGTTCAAATGTCCTTATTCCACGTTCTGAAAACATAATCCTCTTATTGCCATTCATGGAAAGATACTTTGAAGATGATATCAGTTCATCAACAGTATTCCCGAACCCTCTCTTCAACAGTACCGGTTTATCGTACCTGCTAATCTTTTTAAGGAGTGAAAAATTCTGTGAATTTCTTGATCCTACCTGGAGAATATCTGCATATTCTGCAACAAGTGGCAATTCATCCATGTCCATAACCTCGGTTATAATTGCCATTCCTGTGGCATCCCTTGCCTTAGCCAGCAATTTTAGCCCTTCTTCTCCAAGGCCCTGGAAGGAATCAGGGCATGTTCTTGGTTTGAATGCGCCTCCTCTCAGCACATTGACCCCAATTTTCCTTAATTGCGTGGCAACCCTGATAATCTGTTCCTCACTTTCAACGGAGCATGGCCCTGCTATCATGAGAAATTTATCATCTGTAAGCCTGATTTCGTCATTTATTTTTATGTCAACCATATTACCACCTTATCGTATCGCCGGAAAGTAATGATGACCCTATGAGCAGCCC
>JAJZZW010000013.1 GCA_021797385.1 Thermoplasmata archaeon
CTGGAAATTCGGCCTTCTTTCTACTGAAATTTCTCAAGCACGGCTTGGAAAATAACCAGAATGGTCTATATATAACAAACAGGAATGCACCAGAGTATATATTAAACATATCTGATTCAATAAATCTTAATATAAGAAAATATGTTAATACAAAGAACCTTGTAATCATGAATTCTAATTCCTCCCTAACAAGGATCGATACAGGTATGGACCAGTGGAAAATTAAAGAAGAAATCTCCAAATTTATCTCAGAAATTTCAAAATATGTAACAAAATATAATATAAAGAGGCTGGTAATAGACTCAATAGAGCCACTGGAAGTAAACGGCAGTGAGGAAAGCATCAGATATCTTTTCAACGAGTTGAGAAATCTGGATTGCGTGATAGTATGTACAAAATTCATAAACAATATTAATGCAAATCCCATAGAGGACCTTTATTTCACTGGTATTGCTGAAATTGGGCAGATTATAACTGAGAATCAGATTAAAAATTTACTGATATTAAAAAAATTCAACCTTACAGCCGATGCAAGGCGAATAGTGGAATTTGAAATTAATGTTGATGGAGAGCTGGAAATAGCAGGCAGAAAATGAATAAAAATCCATATATAATTGCATTGACATCGATTTTTGTCATTGGTCTGTACCTTTATTTTCTGATAACATCACTTGTTATTCTGGATAAAACTTTTATTCTCAAAGTATTGAGTGCACTTCTGATTCTTATAAATGGTTTTTTCATAATGCATTCCCTGGAATATATGTATTATTATGTATCTGCTTCATCAAAATATGAAAAAAGTGTGACATATTATTTTAGTATGTATTTTCCCTTCAAAACTTCAGTATTTATAGCCTGTTACAATGAATCTACAGATGTACTCGAGGAAACAATTATAAAAATAAAGCAGATGTGTAAAATTGGAAATGGAGTATTGTATATACTGGACGACTCAACTGATAAAGATAAAGCTAGGGCAGTACAGGAATTGTGTGTGAAATATAGGGTTATATACATACACAGGGAAAACAGGCGCGGATATAAAGCCGGAGCATTAAATGATATTTTAAATACAATCGATACAAAATATTTTGCCGTTTTTGATGCGGATCAGCATCCCTTGCCGGAATTTCTGAATGAAACCATGCCGGTTATCGATGACGATGATAAGATAGCACTTGTTCAGGTTCCACAAAAGTATGAAAATAATAAAACCAATGTTGCTAAGGGTGCAAATGATATACAGGAAGTTTTTTATAATTTTATAACCGAGGGTAAGAGCCTTGAGGACAGTATGTTTTCATGCGGGTCCAATGTAATTTACAGAACAGAAGCGGTTAGGTCTGTTGGCGGATTCGATGAAAACAATGTAACAGAAGACCTTGCAACATCAATAAAACTCCATGAAAAAGGATATAGAACCGTATATTATAGCCGGCCTCTTGCATTAGGTGAAGCACCACAAACCTTGAATTCCTATTTTATACAACAATCAAGGTGGGCCCAGGGGTCTATGGGAATATTTTTCAAGACGGTCAAATTATTGTTTAAAAGAAATGGGCTTACAATAAGACAGAAATTCGGATATCTTGTAACGACATCATGGTATTTTGTTGGATTAGTCAATATGATCATGATTATATTTCCATTACTTTTCATATTTTTCCATGTTATTTCAATAATAACACCATCCGTGTATATTTTCATACTTGCATTTTATATACTGTTTGAATTTTTTGCTTTTTCGATAACTATTGTCAATATACAGAAATCGTTGATACCGGTACTCAGGAATATTTCATTGACTTTTATATCCAGCCCTATATTTGTAAAATCTGCCTTCTATGCTCTCCTGGGAAAACGTACTTCATTTAAGGTTACTCCCAAGGGAGATTCAACTAAATTGCCATTGAGAGGTATATGGGCGCAGATATTGCTGATCCTGGTAACCGGTTCAGGAGTCATATATTCTGTTATCCGGTATATTTACGGAGGAACTATACAGTATCTGTTCAATGGTATCTTTATGTTTTATTTCTTTATTCTTTCAAGCACAGTATTTTATTATAATAAATAAGACCCGGAAATATAGGAAAGGATTAATTTTCAGGATTTATGTAACCTATAATTGTGGCTGAAATGTTAAACTTACATTGATTCCGCCGGGAAAGCTTATCCCGATATCAAGATAAAGTGCACCGATCTTTACGGCTATTGCATCCAGGTCTTTCTTCTCCTTCTGGAACCATCGACTTAGCAAATCAACAATATCTGGGCGTTTTGCCATTATGGAATTCACAAAATTATTGAGCTTGAGAATTTTAAAATATGCATCATAGGGCTTCAAATCCCGTTCTAAGGTTATTTTCATTTCTTCATAAAGCTTCTCCATAAATTTCCCAAGGTCGGTATAATCCTGTATAAAATCATTTTCTGTTGTATTTCCTGTTTTCCACTTCTCATACAATTGATCCAACATAATAATCTAAGGTATTATTTTATAAATATATTTAGCTTATTTAAAAATATCTGAGAATATTATTATTTATATATTTGGCAAAAACATAATCTATTTAAATACAATTCGTGATGAGGAATTACATGATATACAGGGAATTCGGTAATACGTCATTTAAAACATCTTGCATTGGAATGGGTACATATTACGATATGAGGTGGATTTTTAAAACATATCTGGACATTTATACTGGAAGGGAACAGAAAGAAGATGCAATAAAATCAGGAATTGATAATGGAATAAATCTTATTGATACTGCAGAACTTTACCGGACTGAAAAAATTATAGCACCTGTCATTAAAAATTACAAACGTGATGAACTCTTTATAGCTACTAAGGTATTTCCCACACATTTATCTCCAAACTCTTTAGAGAGGGCATTGAGTAGAAGCCTGAAAAACCTGGAAACAGATTATATTGATCTATACCAAATCCATTTTCCAAATCCTACAATTGATCTCAAAAAGACTTTAAGAACAATGGAAAGAATGATAGATGCAGGGAAGATGAAATATATTGGCCTCAGTAATTTCTCTCTCAATCTATTAAAAAGAGCTCAGGATATTCTATCAAAACACGAAATAACTTCTATACAGATAAATTACAATATATTCCACAGAAAAAGCCAGAATGATCTGATTAAATACTGTGAACAAAATCATATAGCCGTAATGGCATATTTCCCTCTGGGTCATGGCAGGGTTGCGCAGAAACAGTACAATGAATATTTTGATTATATAAGAAAAACAATAGGAGATGTACCCAATGCAAATATTGCATTAGCATATTTAATAAGTAAAAATCAGAATGTGTTTCCGATACCTCGGGCTTCTAATAGACTTCATGTAACACAGAATGCTAAATATTCAGATATTATATTAAATGAAGAGGATATAAAATATCTGGAGGAAAAACTATAATGTAGAAATTTCTATATATATTTATATTGTTTTCAAAGTATCATGATAATGTATGTTTTTGGATTTTTAACCTGAAAGCGGGAAGTTCCATGCGTTAGTTTGGGGAGGATGTCACTCAAAATCTTATTACCGTTATTCAGCGATATCTTGTTAAAGCATTACTAATAGTTAAGCTCTATCACCAATCATTCAATAGTATTTATCGTATCCGGGCAATTTGAAAATAAATATAAATAAGAGAATTTAATATTACAATGGAGGGAAATGATAATAGCGTTGGTATCATTTATTGGAGGAAGACTATCAGAGGCCAGCAACGATTCTCCCATGGACATGGATGATATGAAAAAGACACTTGCATATGCATTCCTGTATGATTTTCCGGTAAACGTTTATACAGACAATAAAGAATATAGAATTTTTTCCTTACTATCGATTAAATACAATGACCGTGGAAATCTGTTCTTTTCCGGAACATATTATTCAAATAGTGTAAGAATTAAGAAAAACTTTTCATGGAGAGAGATAAAAAGAATTGAAATCAATATAGAAAAAGAACCTGAAAAATCCGTTTATTAAAAATTATTTCAAAAAACCAAATCAGTATTCCCTTTTATGGAAATTTCTGCCGTTTCTCGGAGTTCTACTTCTATTTCTATCTCCTGATTCAGGTCTTCTGTTTCTGTTGTAGGATGGTCTGGAATTCCTCTGGAAACCAGAATCCCTAGTATTGTCTTCATTATCCCTGAACTGTGAGATCAGACTTCCGTAATTTATATCCTTATATTCGGACTCAAGATTTACATCTATTTTTTCCATTTTTATTTTATTTCTCCTCTGAATGCTCTGGATCAACCCGCGCTGATCAGCATCGAATATTGTCATTGCTCTGCCATCCTTTCCCATTCTCCCGGATCTTCCGACCCTGTGTGCATAGGTTTCAGTGCTGTCAGGGGCATCAAAGTTAATAATATCAGTTATATTTGGGATGTCCAGTCCACGGGCCGCAACATTGGTCGCAACCAGTATGCCCGCATCCATATGCCTGAAATCGTTAATAGACCTCTCACGTGCATGCTGCTTCATTCCCCCATGTATTAGTATATTATTGAATCCTGATCTCGATAGTATGAGATTCAAAAGGTCTCCAGATCTCTGGGTTTTAACAAAGACTATTGCCTTTCTGGATCCGTAATTATGTATATATGACATCAAAGTCGAGAATTTATCAAATTTTTCAGAAATAGTATAAAGATGTTTTATAGATTCTGGAATAGCTTCCTCTCCACCCGCGCTAACGAACTCCGGCGACTTCATGAAATTCTTTGCTATAGTTTTTACCTCATTTGACAATGTTGCAGATAAAAGTATGGTCTGGTGTTCATCTGAAACGAATGATATAACCTTCTTTATATCATCTATGAAACCCATATCAAGCATTAAATCTGCCTCATCAAGAACAAGGTATTTCACATGTTCAAGCTTCAGATAACCCTGATTATGGAGATCCAGTATCCTTCCCGGCGTACCAACGACAATATCGGATCCGGGTAATTGCTCTACCTGTTTGGATATTGATGCTCCTCCATAGACCGTTGTGGATTTTATCCCGGATATCTTTCCGAGTCTTGTAGCAACCCTGTATGTCTGCAGGGCAAGCTCTCTTGTTGGTAAAACTATGAGGGCTTTAACATTCCTTCCTTTCATTGATTCAATGGAATTTAATACAGGCAGGAGATATGCTGCTGTTTTTCCTGAACCTGTTTTAGAACGTATAATCACATCTTTCCCGCTTAATACGACGGGTATTGATTTGTCCTGTATTTCTGTTGGCTCAGTAAATTTCATTAAACTTAATGATTTTTTTAGATTAGCTGATATATTCATATTCTCAAAACTAGACAATTTAAACACTGATAGTATATATTATATTAAGATATATACTTAATTATTCAAATTTTTTATGTTGAATTTCATATGTAATCATTTCTATTAACAACATTTTTTGGCTTACCTTTTAAATATGCTGATACATTCTGGAAGGCTTTTTCTACAGGTACAATCATAAAATTTCTGGTGAGGCCCGCTACATGTGGCGTGACCATCACATTATCAGGTATTTTTCCTTCTATTTTAGGTTCTCCCCACCATACATCGGTCAGGAACCATTTATTGTTATTCTCAGAAAGATATCTTATCATATCTTCTTTCTTGACAATTTCAGCTCTTCCCACATTTATAATTATATTTCCCCTGAACTTATTCAGAAGCTCGTAATCAATGAACCCTCTTGTATACCTGTTCAGTGGAAGCGTGATAGCCATTATATCGGCATTCTGCGGGATATATAATTTATCCCTAGTAAAGAGGTCAATATTATTGTCTGATGGGTCTGTCCTTCCGAATCCGATGCTTTTCATGCCGAATGCATGTGCTATTCGTGCCATTTCCCTTCCAATTCCACCATATCCCATAATACCCAGTGTCTGACCATAGAGTGAATCCGATAGCTTCCTTTCATATTTCCCATTACGTATTAATGAGTTGGATTGACAGATATTCTTGTATTTTGCTAAAAGAAGGGCAAATGCGTGCTCCGCTACAGGAATAGACCAGGCATCTGCATTGCTGCATATGACAACATTATTAGGTATGGTCTTAAAGTCCAGATGATTAACACCTGCCGATATGCTTTGCATGAAAATTGTTTTCTTTCCAATAGCCGGTTTTCCCGCAAAAACAACAATCTCAGCATCATCCGAAAATCCTTTAATAATTTCACAACCTGTCTGTGTTTCAAGTTCCTTTATAACTTCATCTGATATGGTCAAAGAAGAAAAATTTACCTGTAAACTTATTTTCATAGATGCTTAATAAACGATATTATTAAAATATTGTTTTTATAAATTGTGAATTAGCATGTCAAAATTTTTATATTAGATTTAGAATATTTAATTAAATTTAAATATTTAAATATGGATTAACAAAGGGAAGACAGGTATTTAGCTCTACTAAATAGACAGATTACATCTTAGCCTTTGTCATTTACTATAGATATATTGGTGCAATTCCATACGAATAATGTTAATTATATAATGTATGTACACTCTATTACGTCTATTTACGATTTTATTATTTATATAACTAAAAATTTTTGTTAAAAATTTTAAATAATTTAGCGATTAATAGTATAAAATGTAGAAATAATTAAATAGTATGATTTCAATAAAATAACTTATAAATAACAAAAGAGCAGCATATAAGAAAAGAAAACTAAGGAAACGAGAGAGGTGGGATATTATTAAAATTGCCGGCTCATCCTTTACTCTTATTATGATATCCGGTTTTTTGATATTTCATCACCTTATCTTCCTATATTTATCAGTTATACCACCTATTATGATGGCCTTTCCCAGGGGGAAGATGGGAGAAAACCGCTGGTTACCATGATTTTACTTGGATTTGCAATGATATTTTCCTTTCCATCCACTGAAGGATATCTATTCAATAGCGATACTACTATAACCAGAGAGAATCTTTTCATAATACTTGCCATGATACCTCAATCAGTATATATAGCAACAAATGTCCGTAAAATCGTTACGATAGTCAGACGGCCAAAAAGACGGTATGCTGTTAAATAAAATTTAAGGATGTTAACTAAATTATTAATTATATATTATTCAGTAAGACAATGGATAATCTTGTCAATCTTTATTTATACAAAAATATAACTCTTTGCGATACTTTAATATAATCTTATTAGTGAATCAGAAACCCGGGAATCATGTAAAGTTATAGTGAATAATTCCAGGCAACTCCAATTCAGCATCAATACAGTATGGTTCTTCCTGAAAACTTTATAATCATGGAACTGGGATATGGAACAAAAACATAGTAATGTATTGGCATTCAATACATAATGATATTATAGATAAAATAATGATGTTATCATGATAACTGCATCGGCAATTGCAGTAATACACATTCAAATTAATACGTAAAGTTTTAATAATTAACTTATATATATTTTTATGATAATGAAAGATTCTGAGAGAACAGAATACTTCGACAGAAACGCAATAGAAATCTCAAAAAAATATAAGGGAAAAATACAGACTCTTCCTAAAGTTCCTATAAAAGGTATGGAGGATTTTTCCTCTCTCTATACCCCAGGAATCGCTGCAGTATCAAAAAAAATTGAGGCTGACAAGGAGCTTGCATATGAACTGACAGGGAAATGGAATTCTGTTGCAATTTTAACAGACGGTACAAGAGTTCTCGGAATCGGTAATGTTGGGCCGGATGCGGCAATCCCTGTTATGGAAGGGAAGGCCCTGCTTTTTAATTATCTCGGGGGTGTGAATGCTATTCCCATACCATTAATTGTTAAAGATAATGATGAATTCATAGCTGCGGCAAAGGCCATACAGCCCTACTTCGGCGGGTATAACCTTGAGGATATCCAGTCACCAAGATGCTTCTTTCTCCTAGAAAGTCTCCAGAAGTCCATGGAGATACCTGTGTGGCACGATGACCAGCTCGGTACAGCATCCATAATCCTCGCAGGGGCCATTAATGCGTTGAAACTGGTAAACAAGAAAAAGGAGGAAGCCAAAATTGTTTTCAATGGTGCCGGTGCGGCCAATATCGCAGCAATATACCTCTTCGAGGCTGCTGGCTTTAAAAAAGAGAATATAGTTGCAATAGACTCTAAAGGTATAATAGAGCCATCCAGGGCAGATATAGATGCCCTGATGTTCAAGAATCCCTGGAAATATAAAATAGCATTGGAGACCAATGGGGAACGGCTTAATGGAGATCCTGCAAACGCCTTCAAGGGTGCGGATCTTGTTGTTTCGGCCTCAGTTTCCATTCCCGGGACAATTAAAAATGAATGGGTAAAATCCATGAACAGGGACCCCACTATCTTTGCTCTGGCAAATCCGCTACCTGAAATCTGGCCTGAAGAGGCTAAGAAATCCGGAGCAAGAATCGTGGCAACCGGCAGAGGAGATTTTCCGAACCAGATCAACAACAGTATGGTATTTCCCGGAGTATTCAGGGGGGTTCTAGATGCAAGGTCTAAGGGCGTAAATTTCCAGATCATGGTTGCAGCATCACAGGCAATTGCTGACTTTGTTGAAAATCCCAGTGAAGATCATATAGTTCCATCCATGGAGGACTTTGAACTCTTCCCCAGAGTAGCATCTGTTGTTGCAAGGAAATGCGTAGAATCTGGTCTGGCGAGAAAATCCGATTCAACTGAGGGATTTTACAGGACAGCATCAGATATTATTTCAAAGAATAGAAATATTTACAACAAATTATTTGACATGTAGGTGATAAACTTGGTTAACATAAGATTAATGGAAAAAAAGGATATAGATAGTGTAATGGAGCAGCTATTGAGATTAAAACATTTAAATGAGGAATTTGATCCGCTTTTAAAAGTGTCCGTAGGAAATGAAAAAGAGATATCAGAAAAACTCAGCAGGATTATTGAGGATAAGGAAAACCACATTGGACTAGTTGCAGAGGACGGAAAAAGATTAGTTGGCATGATCATGTCTGATGTTATATTCAGAATATATTATGATCCCAAATACGAGGCGAGAATCAGAGAATTTTATGTAATTCCTGAATACCGGGGAAAGGGTGTTGGCATGAAACTCCTCGACAAATTAAGAGAGCTGGCTGCGGAAAGGAGCATAAAAATGATAACTGCAGAATTTCGATGTCTGAATCTGATAGCATCTAAATTTTATGAAAGTATCGATTTCAAGGAATTGATAAAAATTTATTCTAAAATAAATTAAAAAATTTATTTCTGAGGAGATAAAGCTATGTATTTCAGTATATTTCCGGTTTTCACATAATTGAGCTCTGCATTTGTATTTATCAGGGCCTTTCCCTTTAATGGTTTTCCATTTATTTTTATGCTCAATTCCTTTCCTATGGATATATTATTGATTCCTTCTATGTTTACGATTTCATCGCCCTTCAAGTCCGGGATGCTGTCAATCTGTATTGGAATTATGCCCATATCCACCAGATTGCTCCTGTGAATTCTTTCAAAGCTTTCTGCTATCACAGCTTTTACTCCAAGTAGTGATGTAACCTTTGCTGCCCAGTCTCTTGAGCTTCCAGATCCGTACTGTTTCCCTGCAAATATAACCAGTGGCACATTATTTTCTTTATACTTCATTGCTGCATCGTAGAAGCTCATTACTTTCCCACCCGGATAATACACAGTGTCGCCTCCGGCATGATCAACCATCAAATTTCTTATCTTTGGATTGGAAAATCCACCACGTAGCATTACTTCATGATTGCCACGGCGTGCACCGAATGTATTCATTTCCGTGACGCCAATGGATACAAGATATTTACCTGCAACAGAGTCCTTCACTATTGGGCCCGCCGGTGAAATATGATCGGTTGTAATTTTATCACCGAATATGGCAAATATTCTAGCATTTCTGACGTCCTTTACAGGTTCCATATACATCCATGGAGGCATTTTTATATAGGTTGAGTCTTCCTTAAAATCAAATATCATTCCTCCACTTGATTTCATTGATTCCCAGTTTGAATCCCCCTTGAATACATCGCTGTATTCCTTTCTGTATGTTTCAGGGTCCATGGCAAGATGGAAATACTTCTTTATCTCCTCGGTGCTGGGCCATATGTCGTTTAGATATACAGCTTTTCCATTGTCGGAGCCTATCGGTTCTCTGGAGAGGTCAATATCCATTGTACCAGCCAGTGCAAAGGCAACTACCAGCATGGGCGATGCAAGGAATGCACCTGCAATATAAGGATTTATCCTTCCCTCAAAATTCCTGTTTCCGCTGAGGACGGCGAAGGTTTTTACATTGTTTTGCAATGTATCATCCTGAACTTCAGGTATAAGTGGTCCTGCATTTCCAATGCATGTGGTACATCCATAACCGACCAGTTCGAATCCGATCTTATTAAGGTATTTCATTAAGCCTGCCCTTTCTAGGTATTCTGTAACAACTTTAGATCCCGGCGCAAGACTTGTTTTTATTGTCTGCGCAGGTACAATGTTATGTTCTACCGCCTTTTTTGCCATGAGTCCAGCTCCTAGAAGTACGAAAGGATCTGAGGTGTTTGTACAGCTTGTGATTGCTGCAATTACCACTGCACCATTTTTTATAAGTTTTCCGTCATTACCACCTGTAATAAGTTCGTCTATTTTTCCTTTTAAATCCTCAATATTTACCAGCTCATCAGGATTTTTTGGACCTGCAACAGCACTTTTAATATCAGAAAGATTTATTTCTACAGTATCGCTGTATTTCTTCGGACCATTATAGAATAATCCCTGTTCCTTGAAGTATTTCTCTACAGATTCTGCATCTCTGTCTGTACCGGTGAGATATTTCAGTGTTTCATTATCCACGGGGAAATATCCGATCGTTGCTCCGTATTCAGGAGCCATATTGGATATTGTTGCCCGGTCCTGTGCTGTTAATTCAGAAAGCGCACCATAGAATTCAACAAATTTTCCTACAACGTTCCTTGCCCGTAGTGTTTTTGTAATGTAAAGTACAACATCTGTGGGTGTAACCCCTGTGGGAACCTTACCTATTAAATTCACTCCGATAACTTCCGGGACAGTCATGAAATATGGTTCATTGAGCATTGAGGCCTCAGCCTCCAGACCGCCGACCCCCCAGCCGAGTACTCCGATGCCTCCGATCATTGTTGTATGTGAATCCGCACCTATGAGGCTCTCCGGGAATATCTCTTCACCGTCTTTAACTGCAACAGATGATAAGTATTCAAGATTGATCTGGTGTACTATTCCATGTCCAGGAGGAACTATTCTCACATTCTTGAAAGATTGCTGGGACCATTTCAGAAAATCGTATCTCTCAACATTTCTGGAGAATTCATCCTTCATGTTGATAATAATAGGCTCATCTCCACGGAATGAATCCACGATTATTGAATGATCTATGACCAGATCAGATTTTGTAGCCGGATTCACATCTTCGGGATTTTTTTTCATCTTCTGGTAATATTCCCTCATGGCTGCAAGATCTACTAAAATAGGAACACCGGTATAATCCTGGAAAACAACCCGGGATGGCTTGAATGCCATTTCTGCACCGGATTTCATATTTGCAATGTTTTCTATTGACCTCTCATCTATATCTACTGCATCATAATTCCTCAAAACATTTTCCAGTAGAATTTTGAAAGAGTATGGCAGATTATCAATATCATACCTATCTGTGAGCTGTGACAGTGGATAATATTTAAGCTCCTTACCTTTTATTTTTATTTTGCTGTGCTCTATATTCATAGTTTGTAAGCCTAAGATAATATTTTAAGATTATTATAAAGAGATATTTCATGTAAAATTTAGTATATTATCTTGATCCGCCATCCGATGTTCAAAATTTATAAAGGTATTGTATGGAAAACTTAAATATACATTATTATTTACTTATTTATGAAAAACTTAGAATCAATAATACCATTAATCACTCCATTCAGTAATAACCGGGTGAATAAACAGATAGCATTAGATCACGGTAACGATGTTCTGAAGGGAGGCATGAAATATTTATTCCTTGCAGGAACAACAGGTATTGGTCCTGCACTTTCAACACCAGAAAAACTGGAACTTCTTGATGCCTTTTCGTATATTCCTGATAATGTTATACTGCAGGTGGGCTCATTGAATCTTGGAGATTCTATGGATATGGCCAGGGAAGCAAAAAAGAAAAAGATTCATGCAGTTGCGGCAATACCACCATATTATTTTACCGGTATGAAACGGGAGTGGCTGGTGAGATACTATGTAAAAATATCATCCGAATATCCTACTATAATCTACAACTATCCGGATACAACAGGTTATAATATTACATATGATATTGTCAATGATATAAAGAAGGAAGGTGGAAATGTTATAGGAATCAAGGAGACAACATTCAACATGAACGACATTCTAAATACAAAAATGTATGTGGATGATTTCAAGGTTTATACTGGCCCTGATCAGTATATATTATCGGCATTCAGGCTAAATCTTGACGGGTACGTTTCAGGTGCAGGAAATTACGGATATAAAATTATAAAAAATATAGAAGAAAATTATGACAATGAAAATGGTGATAAATATCAGTTCCTACTCAACGAATTATCTGATTTATCCAGAAAGTACGGTACAATTTCTTCCATATATAACATGGTAGGAATCATGACGGGAATAAATGCAGGATGCCCCCGGGAACCATTCTTCAAAATATCGGAAAGCGACAGTCTCCAACTTAAAAGTGAAATGGATCTGTTATTCAAAAAATACAATTATCAACTCTGAATAATTTTTCTAATTATTGTATAGGACGTCTCACATTTTAGCAACTGACGATTTTCATTATCTCCCTTGTATTATCCCCGAGTTCAATATTGGAAATTACCATTAGATTGTATGCAATTACCTTGAGTCCAATTATATTATCATAATCCCTGTTACTGACATACCATATATTCTCAGAACCTATTATACCCTCCAGTATGGAGAATGTCCTCTCAATCTCCCATCTCATGGAATACATCGATGAATATTCTTTTTTAAGTTCTATTCCTATTTTCCTGTTAACTGTCAATCTATCATCTATAATTCCCCTTCTTTGATTTGTATCAATCACAGGCAAGGAATGTGCATTCTCAGATATGTAATCATATATTTCAGATGTATCATATGCAGAATCTGCCAGAATGTATCTATAGTTCCTGGCAGAATCAATCATTTCATGTGATACAGATAAATTGTGGATATTCCCCCTTGTTATAACCCATTCATTGATTAAAAGGGAATCTACATCAATGGTCATATGGCATTTCCTTCCATATAACCATCCCTTTGTTGTCTTCGTCTATCCTGATAATGGATCCTTGTAATTCCTGTACTTCCTTCTCCTCTCTGCAGTTGAATGCTTGTATGTATGCATCATGAATGAATCAAATGCAGCTATCTCATTTATAGAATATAATGATTCAATCTCCATGTTAATGGCATGGAGGTCTAATGACATGGACTTTCTGGAAAGTGTCTGGAATGATGGTATTTCTTTTATTCCAATCAGTTCCATGTACTCACTGTGGTTTCTAAGGAATATTCCAGATGATCTGTATGATATGTTGAATATCTGGAATAAAATCATAATCTTTAGAATATGTTTATCAGAATACTTTCGTCTTCTACTGTCAGGCGAAACTATATTATCTATAATATTCAGAATCAACGGGATATGCTTCTCCGGCATATCCCATAATTACATTCTGATAGATAATGTTCGACAATTGCAGGATTTATTATGAAATATGAGACACCCTATAATTACTGTATATAAAATAAAAAATTTTATTTTATATTGTACGTTTCGTCATCCAGGATACCATGAATCAATTTGCTAATTAAATATATGGTAACCAGTGATATGGCAAATACTGTAACCACAACAACAGCAATGCCCAGTAATTCTATCCCCAGCTGTCTCAATGCGGGAAATCCTCCGTAAAATAATAACCCGTTAGGCAAAACACTGTTACCCGAAGCCACAGCAAAGGAATGCTGGGTAAAAAAGGCAATCATTATAACCCCGAAGACACCGCCGAGGCCGTGCCCTGGAAATAAACCAACAGGATCGGAGAACCACTTTACCTTTGAAAATAACTTTTCTCCACCAACAAATAATGGCCCTCCTATAAGCCCGAGAATCAGTGCACTTGCAGGACTGACAAATCCGGCCAGTGGTGTAATAATGATAAGTCCCATGAGAATTCCATTGGTTGCATCCATGATTAGTGGAGTCTTTCTATCAAATAATTCTCCGAATAGGATTACGGACATCATTGCTGCTCCTGATGCAACAAACGTGGTTATTACAACCATGAGGACATCGCTGTTGAATGCCAGTACACTTCCCGGGTTAAATCCAAACCAGCCAACCCACAATAATAGTATCCCCATTGCAAGCCATGTACTGTTTACATGCATGCCAATTTTCATTGATTGTTTCAAACCTTTTTTCCTTTCCTCTCTCCAAATTTCATATACAAGTGCTAATCCTGCAGCAGCTGCGGCCCCATGCACTACAAGACCGCCGGCAAAATCCCTCATGCCCATTCTATACAGCCATCCAGTCGGATTCCAGATCCACGCAGCTGGGAGATTCCAGATTATTACAAAATAGACTATGGAAAATATAAAAAAAGCCTTAAATTTCATTTTTCTTAAGACAATTACTCCAACCAGGGCAAGGGTGACAGCTGCAAAGGCGGTTTCAAACAGGTAATATGTTCCTAGCTTTAATCCAGTATTGAAGTATTTACCGGTCATGGACCACCAGGTAGTAGTAATAGAACTTGATGAAAAACCCCCGAGGAAGAAGCCACTTTTATAGAACGGATTTCCTATTATTCCATAGATAGTAGGGGCAAAGGCGGTATTGAATCCTATAATTGCCATGACAAATATGGCAGTCCCGGAAATCACAATTGTTTTTAACAAACTATTTTTGTATTTAGTTCCCAGTTCGCCGATTTCCAGAAAACCCACGGCTATTGTCATAATAAAAACAAAGATTGCCGCTATTACAACCCATAAATTATTAATCAAAACCCGTGAAAGGACCAAATCCTCTATAATTCCAAATGTCATTACATTTTATGAAATAAGTCTATAAAATATTATGTTTCGAAACGATAGTATTCCTGTTATCAGTTAAAAATATATACGGGAATGTTTGTATTCTCTACCTGATTTTTCCATATTATTAAGCTATAAATTACTATTCTGAAAAAATATAATTTATTTAAATCATGCTTTATTTATTCCAGGTTTATTGTGTTTTATTTTAATTGCTATGGACGTAATTAGTCCTGAAATAAAAAATAATGATAAAATTATATTGCTCGGTGGCAATTTTATATTTTCTAAATACGGATATCTATTGGAAAGTATCAAGGTTGCAATCGTAAATATCATAATATAAAACAAGGAAAAAAGTATTACATTTAGTATAAAATCCATATGTCTCAATATCAGGTCATAATTGATTAACAGGGTTGATAATATAAAATCTATGCTTATATAAATATAAAAAGGCAATTTTACAATTGTAGCATATGGGTTTATTAATAAAATAAAATTTATAACCAGTAAAATTGAAAATAAGAGTGATGTATAAACTATCCTTTTATTCATTATGTTAATAGTATAGAAATGCATATAAAATTTTTTATTAAGTACCAATGACAATCATTGTAATGGCTCACGGGTCTACATCATTAATATTTTTTTAAGTATACAATAACCAATGAAATAGATACAATTGTAATAGGCCATAACAATGGATGGAAGCAGTCTGCAGATATTGGCAAGAATAACAACCAGAACTTTGTACAAATACCATTTAACATGCTTATAGATCAGATCTATTACAAGGGTCAGGAATATGGAATAAATGTAGTTAAGCAGGAAGAGAGTTATACATCTAAATGTTCATTCCTTGACAGCGAAGAAATAGATAAACAGGAAATATATCCAGGAAAAAGAATAAAGAGAGGAATATTTAAATCAGCAAATGGTACATTAATACATGCTGACCTATAGGCTTCTTACAATATAATTAAAAAGGCAATCCCTGAAGCGTTTGCGAACGGGATAGAGGGTATCGGGTTATATCCAGGGAGTTTAAGCATCAATGAGATGATAACTTCCAAAGGTGGATGTTAACATGGTTAACGGAAACATTAACCTCAGTACTCAGTTCCTGTTCCATCCTTATAATATAATCCTTTTATTTTTTCAAACAATACTCTGTCTCCTGAAAGGATAATTCCATTTTGAATTATTTCTTCAATTATCTTTTTCTTCGCTTTGGCTAATGCATATATCTGACTTATTGTAAATAATCTGGGCTCTACATCAACTGGCAATCCAGTTTCCATGAAATCAATAACATCTTTCTTGTCGTTAGTTATTATTATAACATCTGCATCTGAAAAAGGTGAATAATTTCCTTTAGCAAGAGAACCTATCAGTATGGCTAACAATGCACCTTTATCTTTAGACTTATTTCCATACTCTTTAAGAACATGGATGATTGATTTATAATCAAGTTCGTATATTTTTGGCGCAGAATTCAAATATCTCTTTTGCATAATTTATACACCTCCTAGCATCCTCTATAGAATAGTACTCATAAGGTGAGCCTTCAGTATAATAATCCGGATACCTTGAGCTCACATATACCCTATCCAGTTCCTTTGACCTTTCTATTATGTCATTCTCTATTTTAAATTCGGTAAGTTGAGATAACATCCTTGATATAGAATGACTCCATATTTCTTTATTTAAAGCATTATACAGAGCCTTTACCGCCTTTTCCGCACTCTGCTGTGCAGCAAAACATGCCCATTCATATTTTCCATTCTCCATAGAATCATTTGCTTCTTCTAAATCTCTTTTCGATTGATTCAACCAGTCCATGGGCCTCGATGGCATTTTATATATCCATGATTAATGGGTTAATAATAATTTCCATATATTGACGATTAATCAAATTAATAAGTATCTATATTTTCATAAACGAATAAAAACTTTTATTCATTTTTATATGTTACCAGCAGTTTTTTGCCTCCTGAATATAATAGAAATGGTGCTACTATGTCCAGAAATGGTATAAAGTAGAAGATTGCGCCCATGCGTATTGAGCTATTGTTATAAATTACTCCTATTCGATATATCCCGATAAAAAGATATAAAAACACTAAAAACACCCCCATCCCAATAACAGTAAAGATAATAGATACCGATATATTTGTCAGCGAATTCAATTCTAAAGCAATATAAAAGCCTTCGGAAGCATCAATTATCAGCATAATCAAATACAAGTACTTGGAAAACTTTGCAGGTCCCTTTAAACTTTTGTTAAATAAAGAAAGCAAAGAAATCGATCTTGAAAATAAATAAACAGAATAGACCGAGAATCCAACGGAACATATATAAAATGCTCCTAATATGAGTATCAGGTAACTATTTGACCAGATACTTTGAAGAATAAAACTATCAATCATACCAGGCACTATATTTTTAGATATTGCAATCAGCATTATTGAAATCACAATATACATAACAACAATGGTAAAAACGATTACAAGGATCATTTCAATGATAATCAGAAGCGATGCAAGTTTAATATTTTTAAATGATTTTTCAATAGTTTCCTGATATTCAGTATTCATTTAATATTATATAAAAACACAATATAAAAATTTAACCGTGAAAGCGGAAATCTCCATTGGTAAGAGATGAACATAACAAATCAACCCACAAGAACGAAAGCCAAGGAGTTTATGATATGGATATATTTCTGGAATTATTGTTAAACAACAAAGTAATAATAATTAAGTGGGACATTATTTACCCCCATGCATGATCTTATTTTTAAAACAACAACAAACCATATATTTCATGGATATCAAATATCCCAGAAGATCCAAGAATGTGAATAATATTGTACATAAGTAGTTACTCTAACATAACGGTGTTGGATAAATAGATATACAATATCAGGATATTATAAATATGGGAAGCGAAGATTATTTAATTACATTGATTAGTGGTAACGACAGTACAAGAGTAGATGAAGCAACAATAGTTGCAACAGGTCTTGCTGAGAAAATGGGAGCTAAAAGTGTCTCTTTATTGTTTATAGGAAGTTCAATAGAAACTCTAAATAAATTTGATCCAAGGTCGTTGATTATCAGCAATAAAATTGAGGAACTTAAAAAAGCCAAAATAAAGATCATGGCCTGCCCTGTTGCAATGGAATACTACCATATAGTTGAGAGTGACCTATTATACTATGACTGTGACAAAATACCTGGTGGAAAAGTCATAGCAGACGCAAATAAGGAGGGACATACTATATTAACCTTTTAAAATCATTTTTAAAAGTTATTAAACTAAATTTTTATATGAACTCTAAAGATGAAGTATTATATACGCATTTTTTTTAAGTTACATTAGTGGTCAATTTATCCAAGTAAAAGCCATCCGAATTCATTCAGGGAATGAATATAGGGATAATTTCTCGTGCCTATGCCAGTCCTTGTTATTATGCCAAGCGTCAGTAGTTTTTGTAATCTTCTGGAAACGGCCGAATTAGTAATATTCAGTGACATGGATAGTTCCTCAATAGTTTTTGCTTTGATTGATATTTCTCTCATAATTTGCATGTATCCCTTATTGTATATGTTTATCTTTTTCAATTTTTTGACATTTATAACAACAGTTGAGTCCAGATATTTATCGTAAACTACCATGAGTATATCCTGGTTATATGCGTGGATCGTCAGGGCAGAGACACCAATTCCTGAACCACATGATATATTAACCCATGTGGGATCGCTTTTGGACTTGCAAATTTTTTGTAAAACCAGAAAAATCTGATAGAAATTACTAACATCCTTTATTTCTATAAATTCTGATTTAATACCTTTTAGTTTAAGAAAATCTATTATTTTTTGCTTTGCATTCTTATATTCCGTCTTGGCATCACAGATTATTATCAGTTTAGAGATTTTAGGAATGTCTGAAAAGAAGGGTTTTACAATATAATCTCCTTCCTGATCCAGAATGGCTATGCCATATTCTTCTGTCATTTTCATTCATGTGACACAAATTTATTAATTTTGCGCAATGATACCAGAAATATTTGAATATATGTATTATAATAATTATATTTAAATAGAAATCATGACTATTAGTTGCAGAGTAAAATGATAGCAGTAACAGCATGGGAATGGATAGGCCTGTTTATAGGAATGATTGTAGGTGGTCTTGCAGAAGCATGGGGTATTTCAAATCCAGAAATTTTGATAAGGCTCGGAAAATTCCAGGACAGGTTATTTATAGGATGTATAGCAATAGCAATAGGTTCAGGTGCACTGGCTTTATACGGTCTAGCAGCGCTTGGAGTATCGTTTCACTGGGGAGTTAAACCGGATTACATATGGGGAGTCGCTCTTGGAGCAGCCATATTCGGTACGGGAATAGCAATATCGGGATACGTTCCAGGCACAATATGGATGGCTTTAGGCGAGGGAAGAAGAGATGCAGTATATGCTGTTTTCGGGGGTTTACTGGGAGCAGCCTCATGGACAATGATATACCAAACATCCTTTGGCCACTGGCTGGTGACATATGATAACTTCCACGAAATATACTTCGGTGGAAAGGTAGATACAAACTTATACGTGGGTTTCGGAATAGCTATAGTATGGGCAATTTTAATGTTTGGTATAGCGTATATGTTACCAAGATACAAGGGTGGAAAAAGCTGTTTTTACCAGTCTTCGCATAAAAACTATAAACCGACAACAGCAGAGGAAGAGCAGAATATAGAATCTTCTGAGGTACTCCAGGAGGGAGCATCCATGCCCATGGGCAATGGAACTACTGCTGAGGAATTCAATTACCATTATACTGTATCATCCAATTTATTTGGAAAGGTAATGTTAACAGTTGGTATAGTAATAGGTCTTACCGTTGTCCTTGAAATGTTCTTACACCAGATACTGGGTGAATCAACCACGTTTTCATGGATAGC
>JAJZZW010000135.1 GCA_021797385.1 Thermoplasmata archaeon
AGTATAATACTAAAATATATAAACTTAATTATTATGGCGTATCATGAATAAATATATAATCACGATGATTTCAACCCAGCACAAGGGCGTAGGACTTTGTATTTTTAAAATTAGAAACAGGAGATTATTTATGTTTTATAGCCACATATTATTATCGCCCAGATTATCTATAAGTTCACGGCTTATTCCTTTTTGAACCAGATAGTACTTGTTCGGAATTATTTCCATTTCCACCGCATTGTCTATTATATTTTTTAATGGTATATACCGCATTCCCTTATAAGAAAAATTGCCAAATATCCATGGCGGTATGTCAAAATAATTGGGTATGCTGTGGGGTACTGCCTTTTCAAGGGTTTTATCAAGTATTGATGCGATCTTTTCATTGTAATACCATTTTTTAAAAAATAGATTATTGCTTGCTCTGGGCTCATAAATATTCCATGTTATACCGTATTTTGTCTCCTTTCCGGTGAATACAGCATTACCACCGAAATCATCTATAATGGTCTTTGGTGGATCCTCTTCTATGCCCGTGATTGAATTTATAACCTTAACATGTGGATTTGCTTTTATCTTTATATAATTGCTTATCAATGATTCCAGTTCGACGATCTGGGATGAGGAAATATCATAGTCGTTTTCCAGCTGCATGGAAAGATCCATATAATACTCTACAACAGATTCTTCCGGCGGGTTATTTATCAATTTAAGATAATAAAAATAACGTTCACCATTCATACTGTATCACAGTACAATAAATCAATGACAATATTTAACATTATCGTTTGAAGCCAGTTATAAACGGATTTTGGAATGTTCTACAATTATTTTTTTAAATCATTGATTCCATAATAGCTACTGTGATAAATGCTGTATGATCAACAATATTGTTATCCGGCCTTGTCGCATTCTCTCTGACTATAATATTTCTTTTAATGAGTTCAACGGTTTCAAGCACATAAAATTTAAAATTTTTCATCGTAATTACATTCTTCTCTGCCTGGTTGTAATTTGGGGAATATGTAATAAGGAAGGCACCCGGCTTCAGGCATTTTCTCATATTTTCTACAGCGTTCCACGGATCTGGTATATCTAATATTGCCGCATCAAATTTCTCCTGCAATTCCATTGTAGTTATATCTCCAGTAAAAGTATCCCAGTTTTCTGTGCTCATGAAACGGTTAACATTTTTCTTCGCACCAGCAATATTTTTTTCATTGATATCTATTCCGGTCAATCTACCATCTTTCCCTATTGCTTTCAGAATAGCATAACTCAGGGAACCTGTTCCGATTCCTGCCTCCAGAACCTTTTTTCCTGGAGAAATGCCGGCAGAATAAATAATATAAGAGGCATCAAGAGGAAGTATTACCTGTGTAGCACGCCCCGATATATCACTGAAAAATATGGGATCAGGATTTACGACTAGGAAATTCTTGTTCTTTATTTTAACGAAATCCCCGGGCTCTATGAAAGCATTTTTGGGCAAGCTTATTGACTCATTTCCGAAGTATGCTATTAGTTTTTCATCATCAAGTATCCCTGTCATGGTATCTGATTTTAAGACTAGTATATGCCATCACCACCTTTTATTTTCTGCAAACATCAATAAAATTCCTGAAGATTTCTGTGCCGAATTCCGTATTGTTAACTTCCGGGTGAAACTGCACAGCGAATATGTCTTTGCTTTTATGATAAAATGCCTGGACCTTGCAGGTATCAGATGATGCACACAGGACATATTCCTCGGGCAGAATTTTTATTTCATCATTATGGCTTTCCCACACAGTAATATTTTCCGGTATCTTTTCAAAAATTGATTCACTTCTTGCAAAAATTATCCTTTTTTTGCCATATTCCGGATGTATTGCCTTTTCTACCTTTCCACCAGAATTTAATGCTATAAACTGAGCCCCTGCGCATATGCCAAGAATAGGATAGTTATGTGACTCGATATATTGCTTTATGAAACCCAGCTTTCCTATTTCCGATTCAATATTTGCAGGTCCACCGGAAAGAACAAGACCATCAAGATTGTCTAATTTAGAATTTTCTACTGTATTAGGATATATTATAGATTCCACATCAAGAGACCTGATTACACGCCATTCTCTGTGTGTCCACTGGCCGCCATTATCAATAACGCCTATTTTCATTTCTTGATAATATCTTACCTGTATTTAATATTATGAGAATAAAACACACTATGAAACAATACAAATGGTTCTGGAAAAATCATTCTATTTCTTCTATTCCAAGTGTTTTGCTTATTTCCTTATACCGGTTTCTAATCGTTACCTCTGTAACCCCAGAAACCCGGGCTACATCTTTCTGTGTTCTTGCCTTGCCGTTTTTCATTGCAGCTATGTAAATTGCGGCAGCTGCAATTCCTGTGGGACCCTTCCCCGTAGATATCCCGGATTCGCCTGCAAGCCTTATTATGTGTTCACTATCCATTATAACCTGCTTATCCAGTTCCAGTTTATTGCAGAACTGTGATATATATGAGTAGGGTGTAGTCGGTTTTATATTCAGGGCCAGTTCCTTTGCAAGATGCCTGTATGCCTTGCCAATTTTCTTTTTGTTGACATCCGATACTCTGGAAATTTCATCTAAAGTCCTCGGTATGTTTATCATTCTACATGACGCATAAATAGCTGCACATACAATGCTTTCTATACTTCTACCTCTTATCAGGTTCTTCTCTACAGCCTTTCTGTATATCAATGCCGCATTTTCTTTAATATCCTTGGGAATACCGAGTTTTGCACCATCCTCGTTCAATACCTGGAGGGCCAGAGCCAGATTTCTTTCGGCCGCATTGCTCACCCTGATCCTCTGATGCCATTTTCTGACCCTGTAAATCTGTGATCTGTTTTTATGGGGTATCCGTTTTCCGTAATAATCTTTATTGGACCATGAAATTTCCGTTGCCAATCCTTTGTCATGGCTCAAAAAACTCATCGGTGATCCGGTCCTGGATCTTTTTTCGTCCTGCTCTGAATCAAAGGAACGCCACTCCGGGCCCTGATCTATCAGGGAATCCTCAATAACTATGCCACAATCAAAACATGTGAGTTCTCCCCTGTCATAATCCTTGACCAGATGAGTAGAGTTACATTCTGGACATTTTTTTATTTCATCTGTTTCCATAAGCACACCCAAATAATAAATAGATATTACCACAAGTATTAAAGCTTTATTATATCTATGAGCTAAAAATATGCCTATAAATTTATCAATAAACTGTATAATACTCAAGCAAAGCTTGTAATATACATGTTTATGCACGAATATTTTAATATTATGACAAATACTTTTAATAATATTACGTAAACCTTATATACTGTATTTGCATATAGTATTTGATATGAAAAGTGAGTGCACCATAATACATACTTTCAATAATGAGATATTATTGAAAACTGATGATTGCATCGGAGTTCATAACAAACTGGTTAATGAACATGACGTAGTTGTCGGAAAAATAACAAAGATACTTGGACCTGTTAAAGCTCCATATGCACTTGCATACATATCCGGGAAAGATTTGGATATCCAGAAAATATATGTAAAATGTTAAGGTGGTAAAAATGGCAAATGAAAAGAAAAAAAATATTTATGAAATAGATAAATGCCCGGAATGTGGTTCTTCTCAACTTGTAAGAGACTATGAAAGAGGTGAGTTGGTTTGCTCCAATTGCGGACTGGTCATTGATGATAGTTATATCGATGAGGGTCCTGAATGGAGGGCCTTTGACTCGGAGCAGAGTGAGAGCAGGGCAAGAACAGGTTCTCCAATGACATACACAATACACGATAAAGGTCTATCCACAGATATATCATGGAAAAATAAGGATTCATATGGAAAATCTATTCCCACCAGGAACAGGGCGCAATTATACAGACTGAGGAAATGGCAGAAAAGAATAAAGGTTTCCAATGCTGCAGAACGTAACCTTTCACAGGCATTGCAGGAACTGGAGAGAATGGCATCCAATCTAAGCATACCAAATGATGTCAGGGAAACATCCGCAGTCATATACAGAAAGGCAGTAAAACAGAACATGATTCGTGGAAGATCTATAGAAGGCGTTGTTGCAGGTTCTATATATGCTGCATGCAGGATAACAAATGTTCCGAGAACACTGGATGAAATTGCATCTGTAACAAGAGTAAAGAAGAAAGAAATAGGTAGAACATACAGAATAATGGCAAGATACCTTAAATTAAACATACTTCCATCAAAACCAGATGACTATGTTAACAGATTCTGTTCTAAGCTGAGACTCTCAATGGAAGCCAGAAAGAGAGCAGAAGAAATACTTAAAATGGCAATAGATAATGATCTGACATCTGGAAAGGGACCGACCGGTGTAGCTGCAGCGGCAATCTACATTGCTTCGTTGATCACAGGTGAAAGAAGAACACAGAGGGCAATTGCAGAAGTGGCAGGGGTAACTGAAGTAACTATAAGGAACAGATACAAGGAATTAACTGAAAAACTCAACCTTACCATCGAGGAATGAATTTATAGTTCCTCAATTTTTTTAAATGTTTCATAATCCCTGACAATATCATCGATGAGATTATATATAGATGAAATTTTAACATTTTTTATTTTAATGAATATTTTATTATCATTGCATTCCATGGTAATATCCTTATCGTTATCTTGTATCAGTGAATTATAAAGTTCGTTACAATGTTCTTCATCGATTGTTATGCATATTTCCATAACTGGTATATGATATAAGATATTATGATGTTTATGATTTCTATTCTTTCAAAGAAAATTTTTCGGACATAGTGGAAATTACAATGCTAAAATTTTTATGCAGTCCTGCCATACTGAATTTATAAGCTCTATAATCAGTAATAAAAGAGCTTTGTATAACATTGTAAATGCTATACATTAAAAAGCGGAGGTTACCGAGTCAGGCTAAAGGTGACAGACTCAAAATCTGTTCCCAAAGGGGTTCGCCGGTTCAAATCCGACCCTCCGCATT
>JAJZZW010000136.1 GCA_021797385.1 Thermoplasmata archaeon
GAGAAATCATGCCTCTTCCTGTCAGGGTAATATACTATATGCACAAAGTTGGTTTCTACTGATTCTTTCCCTGATGATATTTTATCATTTATTACAAGGAATTGAATGCCATTATAGTACTTCATCTCCATCTTCTTATATTTAAGAACCTTTGGATTATCCCTTGCAGGTATTATGTATTTCAGTTTAAGTGATTCCACCCTTCTTATCACACCTGCATCTAAGTACCCACGATCCATCAGTAAAATATTTATGTTGATTCCCAGTGAAATGGCATGCTTCAGAAGATAATCAACCTCATTTGCATTGTCAATTCCATCAAGCTGTTCCTTCTTCATTATGGACAATGTGAATCTCTCACCATTCTTTACAGATTCCATTGTTGCAAACCTGTATACTTTATCTGTTCCCCTGAACTTATGGAATGGTGCATTTATCAGGTACCTATTATCAATACCATAGTATGGCTCATCATGCTCATCTATTGCAGCATTCACAGGGTGTGAGAATGCACCATGTTCAATTGCAAGATGTACAGTTTCATCTATTAACATGCTTATCTGTTCAATCCCATCATGCACAGTATGCCTCCTCAAGTTTTCTGAGCCATTACGTTTATGCGATCCTGATTCTGATGCAACACCCTTGATCCTCCTGAATACTGTATCTGCAGATGGAATATGATTGTAAGGATGGTTTCTCACATAGGTTTCAGTGTATTCCTTTACAGATATTGCATTTCTTATTACATTTATTATATCCCCTGATGAATATATTGATTGTGGCTCAATCCTATGAGAGAATATGCCGTTAAGAGAGGAGGAGAAAAACTTTTTAACTGCCTTAACATTATTAAATTGGGGAAGGGTTTTGTTAATCGTAATTCAGAATCAATTCCCCCAATTTTAACTTTGGCTGACATCATATTGCTGTTATTCCTGATTGCTACATGATTTGGCAATTATAGTTATTGCTCTTAGTCGGACATGCGGAGAGTCTGGTAATATACAATAATTTAAATCTGAAGTTTCTGGAGCTGGATAAGGGCGATATAATTGACACTATTTAGAAAGAAATAAGTTCAGGATAAAATAATTATGATATGCTATTACCCTTCTTTTACGCTTATCATCACTCAAGAATATGCCTAATGTAATGAAGTATATAGTTAATATTAAGGTTGATGACTCGGCCAGGGCTGAATAATAAATCATTCTATTTTCAAGATTTCATATACTGCCTTTTTAACTTTGGGGTCCGTGATACTGGCATCGATTTTATCTTTATCTGCCCTTGTTAGATGATGCTTTTTAATAATGTATTCTGCCTCTGAATATGAAAAAATATGGATTCCTTTATAATAACTGATAGGGATTCTTTACTCCCTGTTGTAACCATAAAAATACATCTGAAAATATTATATGAATTTTTACAGGCTTAGAGGAAGGTCAAAAATTAAATAGTCTTATCGGTTATATAGTAAATATATGAAATATACTGTTATAATAACAAAAGATGAAGATGGGTATTATGTTGTAAATGTCCCTGCACTTCCCGGGTGCTTTACCCAGGGAAAAACCAAAAAAGAGGCACTGGAAAATATCAAAGAGGCTATTTCAGCATATATTGAATCATTGAAAAAGCACAATGAAAAAATACCCAGGGATAACGCAGAGGAAATAACAGTAAATGTCTAAGCTTCCTGTATTATCAGGTCATGATGTTATAAAGGCACTGGCTAAAATAGGTTGTACATTTGACCATCAAACCGGAAGCCATGTAATGCTGATCAATTAAAACCATAAGAGAATAACCGTACCGTTGCATGATGAAGTTGGTAAAGGACTATTAAAGGCTATATTGAAACAGGCGGATCTATCGCTGGATGAATTCTTAAAACTTTGCAAGTAAATTAACAGACCTATTTTAAAGTGTTATATAGACTCTCTGGTTCAAAGAAAAATATCGTAATTTTTATTTAGAAATATGGTTCCTGGATGCTTTCATCGGCAAAAGCCAGAGAAATTTTTTTTATCCATTATTTCAACACCAAATTGCTGTTACTATATTTTTTAACGAGATCGGGATTCCAGATCCATATTATTTTTCCATCCTTTACTGTTATTTTCCCGGATTCCTCAAGGTAGGAAATAATAATATTGAATGTCTGGTACATTATTTTCTTGTCAAGGGATAGCCATAGTTGCCTTTTTGATGTCCATTCTTCCTGGCTTTTTATTTTATTTTCCACCATAATTACGGTATCCAGCCTTGGGTAATGGATAATAGAATTTCTGTTCATAATATTATATAATAATATATAAGATATAAATTTATATAATTAAATATGGGCCATAACACTGAATTCATATTTATATAATAATAGAAAGCAGCAGCCACTTTACATTTTCAGTAAAATATCATTGATTCTACTCTGCTTCTATTAGTCTAACATGGATGTAATATTACCTTCTCGGTGCTTTGGTTCCATAAACTGGAAAATATTTGATTCCGATCTATTGAGGGGTAAGGGGAGTATGGCCTGTTTCATGTATAATAAATTTTAATGCCGGATAAGGAAAACTCAATATTGTAATCGGTTTTACAGTGTTCCATGGTAAATGAAAAAATAGATATCCTATTGAATTTTACATCCGGTCCGGTGCATGAGGAAGACAATATAAGCATAAATTTGGGCGTTCTAACTGATGGTCAGTTCACTTCCATAGTTTATTCCTTAATTTATTCCGGGCAGAGTATAAGATCCGGGGTAGATTGGAAATGGCACATACCCAGAAACCTAATATAATTTCCAGTTACAGAATTAATCTGTGATCCAAAACATAGAGTTATAATATTTTCATTCAATTATACGTTAAAAATTATATAATGTTATTTTTATATTATAAAAATAGTATTGTGTGTATTAGCAAATAAAAAAAATTCTTATCCCTTACTGATTAACACATTGAACCTTTATAGTAATGCGGAGGGTCGGATTTGAACCGGCGAACCCCTTTGGGAACAGATTTTGAGTCTGTCACCTTTAGCCTGACTCGGTAACCTCCGCTTTTAAATGTATAACATTTACACGTTATACAAAGCTCTTTTATTATTTATAGAACTTATAAATTCAGTATTGCAGGACTGCATAAAAATTTTAGCATTATAATTTTTATTACAGCAGAAAACCTCTATCTGCATAAACAGGAATCATAAATCTCATTATATCCAATATTATATCCAGTTATGGAAATATGCATAACAATAGACGAAGACCATTGTAAGGAACTTTACAATTCACTAATACAGGATAATAACCAGGATATTATCATGGAATGCAATGACAATAAAATATTTATTATGATAAAAAATGCTAAAATTACATCTATATATAACCTCATTGATGATATTATAAGAGATTATGAAACATTTAAAAAAATAGAGGAACTATAATTTTATTCCTCGATGGTAAGATTGAGTTTCTCAGTTAATTCCTTGTATCTGTTCCTTATAGTTACTTCAGTTACTCCTGCTACCTCTGCAATTGCTCTCTGAGTTCTTCTCTCACCAGTTATCAATGAAGCTATGTAGATTGCAGCCGCAGCCACCCCAGTTGGGCCTTTTCCGGATGTAAGGTCGTTATCAATTGCCATTTTTAATATTTCCTCGGCCCTCTTTCTGGCCTCCATTGAAAGTCTCAACTTTGAACAGAATCTGTTGACATAGTCATCAGGTTTAGATGGAAGTATATTTAATTTCAGGTATCTTGCCATTATTCTGTATGTTCTGCCAATCTCTTTCTTTTTTACCCTTGTTACAGATGCAATTTCATCCAGTGTTCTTGGGACATTTGTGATCCTGCATGCTGCATATATTGACCCGGCAACAACACCTTCAATGGATCTTCCTCTTATCATATTTTGTTTTACTGCCTTTCTGTATATGACTGCAGATGTTTCTCTTACATCATTAGGTATACTCAGATTGGATGCCATTCTTTCAAGTTCTTGCAGTGCCTGTGAAAGATTACGCTCAGCTGCATTGGAAACCTTAATTCTCTTTTGCCATTTTCTGAGCCTGTAAAGCTGTGCCCTGTTTCTGGTAGGAATGGATTTACCGTACGAGTCTTTGTTTTTCCATGATATATCTGTAGACAAACCCTTGTCATGTATTGTATATGTCATGGGAGAACCTGTTCTTGCTCTGCTTTCACTCTGTTCAGAATCAAAAGCTCTCCATTCAGGTCCCTCATCAATATAACTGTCATCAATAACTAAACCGCAGTTTGAGCATACAAGTTCTCCACGCTCATAATCTCTTACGAGCTGAGAGGAACCACATTCCGGGCATTTATCTATTTCATAAATATTTTTTTTCTTTTCGTTTGCCATATTTATCACCTTAACATTTTACATATATTTTCTGGATATCACTATCTTTCCCGGATATGTATGCAAGTGCATACGGATCTTTAACAGGTCCCAGTATTTTTGTAATTTTTCCAATAACTGCGTCATGTTCATTAACAAGTTTGTTATGAAGCTCGATGCAATTATCGGCCTTCAATAATATCTCATTATTGAAAGTATGAATTATTGTGCACTCACTTTTCATATCAATAAGTAAATACAATAAGAGTATATAAGTTTTCCGTAATATTATTAAAAGTACCTGTTATCATATTAAAATATTCGTGCATAAACATGTATATTCAATGTTTTGCTTAAGTGTTATACAATTTATTGATAAATTTTTAAGCATCTTTTTAGCTCGTAAATATAATAAAACTTTAATACTTGTGGTAATATCTATTTAATATTTGGGTGTATTTATGGAAACAGATGAAATAAAAAAATGTCCAGAATGTCACTCTACTCATTTGGTTAAAGATTATGATAGAGGAGAATTAACATGTTTCGACTGTGGCATCGTTATTGAAGATTCTTTAATAGATCAGGGACCAGAGTGGCGTTCATTTGATTCAGAGCAGGATGAAAAAAGAGCAAG
>JAJZZW010000137.1 GCA_021797385.1 Thermoplasmata archaeon
TGTAAGGCTAGCTATTCTTGTACCTGCATCGGCTTCCAGCACCTGGATAAATACATCCACCTCAGCCCTGGGAAGTTTTTCCAGTACAATAGCAGATGAAAGAGCTTCGGAAACCACTTTTGATATTTCCATTGTCCTTCTATCCGGACCGGGGCGCTTTCTCTCTTCAACGGAGTAGCCTGACATATTATACCTGGCTTTTACTATTGCCCGGTCTATGTTCTGTGCATGCTTAGGATATGCCTCCCTTACGTAAACTGCCACTATGATCTTGTTGGCACCCCATTCTATGAATGCGGAACCATCGGCTCTCTGTACAACGCCTGTTTGAATTTTAATCGGGCGCATTTCATTATTTGCACGGCCATCCAGCCTGAGTCCATCATCTCTTATAAGTTTGATATTTCCTTCCATTAATTTTCACCTTTCATCTTCTTCAGGTATTCTTCCATTCTGTCGGTTAAGCCAATTGTATGGGCTTCCTTTTCCACTATTCTTATTGCATCTATTGCCTTTTTCACGTTGTCTATTTCTCCATCCACCCATATGAAACCATTCTGCCCGACTATTACTTTTGTATCTGTATAGGTTTTTATGATATTAATCATGTTCCCGCCCTTTCCTATAACACGTGGCACCTTGGGAGGTTTAACAGATATTATTCTTCCAGTCTCCAGTTTCCTCATTCCATTGTCCCTCATTGAAATCCAGCTTTCTCTGATTTCATTCGATACGGATATTCTTGCGTAAACATAGTCTCCAACATTGAGATATCTTTCAAGGTCCCCTGATGAAACATGCCAGGGAGTATCGTTCATATGCAGCAAGGAGTAATAGGGGGAATTTATATCAACAGTCCACATCGTTGGTCCTATATCCATTATTTTCCCGATAATTTTGTCGTTTACTCTGGGAAGATAAGGGCTATTGAAAGGGGCCACATCTATAAATTTCTCACTCTCCTGAATAACGCCAAAGTACTCAGAAAAAAATTCTGAATTAGATTCATACATACCATTTCGGGGTTTTAAATCATCTGTTTCTATTTTATCCCCCGGATAAACTATTTTTTTTGTCTCCAATTGAATACACCTTTTACTTTATGAAATATACCTTCGTAATATATTTATCTTTGCGATTAATTTAAAATTAATATATAAATAATTTTAATACTCTATATTCTTTTAAATTATTTTAAGAGTTTCACATCAGCTTCCCCGTTTGTTTTTCTGTTAACCAGGTCTATAAGATCGCCCTGCATACCCGCAGGTATCTCTATAACACACATATATTCACCTGCATTGGACCATTCCTCTTTCAGTATTATCCCCATTCGGGATAAATCTCCATAGAGCCTTCCATACGCGTCTCCTGATAATCGCACAGCAAGCCTGGCCTTTTCCATTCTTATGGGTATCAGTGGCCTTATTGCCTTGAGTACCATCTGAACCTGCTCTTCCACGCTTTTAAAGGGGTCTATTCGGACCTTTGCCTCATCCATGGCCTCTTCTATTCTCACCACAGGTATTGGTGTGTTGGTCTGAGGATTTATTGCCTCCCTGACTATTTCATTTATTACCTGCCTGCGTTTAGTTTCCAGTATCTCTTTTCTCTGATCTGTTGTAAGCTGAATCTGACCTCTTTTCACTATTTCTATTGCAATCTGTGCTATATCTGTAGTTTTGAACACCTTTTTTAGGATTTCTTCATTGGTTCTATCACCCTTTTTTGCATCCTTGAACACCTCAGGGATTGCTAAATCGTTTTCAATGTCTATTTTTCCTTCACGTATTCTGGAGGCTGCATCGGGATCAACCAGGATTTCAAATTTATAACCGTCATATTCAAACCTTGCGATCACGGCATCATCTGTATTTACCATAAATGATAATAGTTTATTTAAATAAAAAATTATACATTTGTTTTGTTTCTGGGTATAGATGCCATCAGGAATAATATTGCTGCGATGCTGGCTACAAGAACGAAGATAAATGACAAACTGTGATCAAAAATAAATAGTGCTGCAAACAGTGTACTCCCCAAAAATCCTGAAATTGCTTTGCCCGTGTAAAATACACCGTTATTTGCTGTTGAAAACCTTGAACCGAATATATCGCCTACCAGGGAAAAATACATGGATATCATGGCACCACCGAAGAAGCCTATGAATATTATGGCAAAAATGTATTCATGTAATATCAGGAATATTGACCCGAATATAAGAAACAGATCTATTATCATAACCACCCTTGTTCTACCAATTACATCCGACACATAGCCAAGGATCGGCCTGCTTACGCCGCTCAATAGAGGAAACAGGGATACAAGCACGGTGAATTCGAACAGGGGCAAAGTTTCTCCCAGATAACCGAAGGATGCGGAAACTACTATGAGGGGGACGCTTCCGAGAATAAATGATATATAAAGAATCCAGAATCTCCTGCTTCTAAGATTTTTTGATGTTTTCTCTCCAGTCATTGTGCTTGATTCGGGGTATTTTGCCATTATGAGCAGAAGAGGCAGAAGGATTATTTCTGCCACACCGATAATCAACATAGGAGTTCTAAATGATACTGCACGGGATATGAATATATTGGCAACAGCAGCACCCAGGCCGAATCCGAGGGAAACAAAGCCCACCGCAAATCCCCTCCTGCCCCTGAACCATTTCACAGCAAGATTGGTAGCTATCCCGTAAAGAATGCCTTCTCCGATACTTCCAAGCGACCATAAAAAATAAAAAAGGTACAAGCTATGTATGAATGAGGTTCCTATGAAACCGGTTGCTGAAAGCAGAGCTGATAATATACCTATATTTCTCGGACCGTCCCTGTCGGCAAAATATCCACCCACGCCCTGAAATCCTGTTGAGAATATTGCGAATAAAGTGAAGGCAACCTCAATCTGAACCAGTGATACATTTAACCCCGTTTTTAAGAGAGGCTCAAAAACATTCCATGAATACTGGTACAGTGAATTAAAAGACATGATAACTATTCCGATGACTAAATAGCCCTTTTTCACATAATGAGATTCAAAGATTAAATATAAATATTGTTGATAATTCACGGAGTTTTGAGCTTTTTCCATCTCACAATGAATTTATTAACGGCAAATATACCCCAGATGGTTTCTATGACCCCGAATGGGTAGACTCCGGCAAGGGTACCGTAAATTGCTGATCCGAAGCAGGTGATTCCAAATAAAAGTGAATATGCGGGAGATCGTGATTCAAGCAGATAAAATACCATCATCATGGCAAGGACTATAGAACCGTATATTGTTAGCTCCGAAATTAACATTATACTATATCATAATACGATAAATATAATTATGTTTTCAAAGTAATACAAAAATTGTCGTTCCCAGCAGTATGGCAGCAACCAGGTAATCAATTCTTTTCGGAGTCAGTGTTGCGAGCTTCTTTATTAAAACCTTGCTCAATGCAATAGTTACAAGTAGGAGAGCCACTGCAGATGCTATGACAAAAATTGATATTGTAAGGTAAACAAAATGCATGCCGTAAACAACTGCAATTAGTATAATGGGAACAATTGCAGGATCAGGAATAACGCTGACTAGTAATATTGACCTCTCTATTTCCGTGTTTTTTTCTACTTTTTCCTCATGCCTTGCATTCATGATTATATAGAGTGCAACAAAGATAAGTAATGCCGCGGCAAATATTTTTAAATATAATTCAGGGAAAAAATAAAGGCCAATAATTGCTATTGCAAATGAAAGTATGGCGGAAAATATTCCATGAATCAGACCAAGGCTGAATGAGATAAAACCGGTTTTTCTGATCTTTAGCTTCTTGCTTATTGAATATGATAAAATCGGAGTCCAGTGATCGGGGGCAATCATGTGTAATGATGCTATTAGAATGGATAGACCCAGTACAGCAACTGGAAGAATCAGGTAAAGTATTATCATGATTACTGAATTAATCACACCATATAAATTATTGGTGGTTCTGTTCCACGTATATTCATGTATTAATGGAAAACTGTATACTGGTTCACCGGTTTTAATCTGGAACTCTTAGTGACTGATAGTCTATGACCCATAGCTTCATATTTTAACCTTTTAAGGAGAAGTTTTTTCCCTGGAGAAAATAACCTGAAGTCGCTAACTGCTGTCATTCCATGTGCTGGGGATATATAATCCTCCATATAAGTCAAAATTATTTTAAAAAATTGTTAAATATCAGATGAATATAATTACACTATGAACAAGGTTGAGGTAAAAAATCCAGGCCAGTATTATGTTAATAACTGGATAATTTATGATGCATTGAATGGTCCTTCCATAGATGAGAATAAATGGTCACTGAAGGTCACAGGACTTGTAGGGAAACCGGCGGAGTATACATACGGTGAACTGAACAAAATGGCTGGAATCGAGTATATTTCGGATTTTAACTGTGTCACCAAATGGTCAATAAAGGACGCAAAATTTACAGGACCATCATTACGTGATATTATAATGAAATCAGAGCCTTCACAGGAGGCTGAATGGGTAATGTTTGTTTGTGCTGACGGATATGATACACCAGTTCCCTTTGATGATGCGGTGGATGAAAAAAGCATACTTGCCCTGAGAATAGATGATAAACCCCTGGGAATTAAGCATGGATTCCCGGCACGACCATTCATACCTTCTCTGTACGGATGGAAGAGCGCTAAATGGGTAACCGAGATCAGGATAATGGAAAAATATGAGGATGGCTACTGGGAGGCCTACGGTTACCATGAGAGAGGCAAGGTAGAAGATCAGGAAAGATTCAAGGGCTTTGCATGGAAGAAAATAAAACGGCATTCAATAGTAGATAAATAATTTATTATTTTATTAAAAGCTCCAGTGGCGCATGATCTGAACCGGTAACATTTTCAAGTATTTTTGAGTCTTCAATATGACTCATAAAATTATCACTTACAACGAAATAATCTATACGCCACCCTATATTCTTTTCACGGGC